>JAISZW010000031.1 GCA_031284445.1 Candidatus Methanovirga basalitermitum
TAAAAAATTTTTCTAATTAATGACTTAAACTTAAAAGTTGTTAATTTAAAAAATTTAAAATAATATTTCATTAAATTTTAAAATCATTGATTTTTACCCTTAATTTTTAAAAATACAAAATATAAATTTATTAATCAAAAATTTAACTAAAAAAATGATAGTTTTTCAAATTTCAAAAATTAAAAACATTATTTCGTCCACTATATTACAAATTTAATTTTACAATCAACATATAATAAAGTAAATTTAACCATAAGTAGCTGGTGGGTCTAATTCTACTGTTAAGGTGGATGGTAAAAGTAGAGTGTTTGATGTGGTAAATGATAATGTTGCTGTTTGTGGTTTAACAGTACTGGAAGAAATCATTAATAGTTGTATAGTGGAATCAAAGGTCGAATTCAACTTGTGCAATAATGTTAGTATGTATGAGTGAATGGAATTGCAAGGTTTGACAAGTATTTTAACAATAAATTAGGTATTAGAAGATTTTTATCAACGAAATGGGAGTGTATGTGCTTTATTAAGCTTTTAACATTGACAAATCGTTTAGATCTGTTAAAAACTTTAAAATTGATTTTGAAAAAATCTAAAACTTATTATAAACTAATCAATTTAATTAGTCATGAGGTGCATTTAAAATGTTGAATTTAATCAAAACCTATCTTCGTCCATATTCGAAAATAAGTATTATCCTACTAATTTTCACATTAGTACAAGTCGTATTGCAGATTACTGTAGTAACAATGACTAAAAACATCTTAAATCAGGGTGTTAGGGTAGGTAATGTTGATGTGGTTGTTAGTTCATCTACATTGATGATTGTGTTCAGTATATGTATGGGTTTATCTGTTATAGTATCTTCTTATCTTAGTGCATATCTTACTGCAAGTTTTACTTTTGATTTGCAGGAGGATATATTCAACAAGATTCTTTCACTTTCTTTATTTGACTTCAACAAGTTTGGAGGGTCTACACTAATGACAAGAACTACCTCTGATGTCAATAGAATTCAATTATTTATGTTAAATGCTTTAAGATCTTGTTTATTACTTCCTTTTGTAATTGCTGGTTTAATAATAGCTACTGCATATATTAATCTCCTCTTGTGTTCTATTTTAGTTGTTGCATTTATAGCCACTATTCTTTTCATAGTTGTATTCAGTCAAAAAAGTATTCCTTTGTTTAACAAGAATAGAACGATTTTGGACAATATAAATTCAATAGTTAGAGAAAAAATTACTGGAATTCGTTATATTCGTGCATTTGGTAGGAGAGAATATGAAGTTCGTAAATTCAAAGAGATAAATGAAAAACTTTTTGAAACATCTTTAAATGCAACTGAGAAAATATTCTTTTTAACTCCAGTTTCACTAATTATAATGAATATAGCTGTTGTTTTAATGTATTCTGCAGGTTCTATACAAATTCAAAGTAATTTGATTTCAATTTCTGATTTGATTATATTTTTCCAATATGTCACCTATTTCATTAGCTCACTATCTTTAATTTTTTTCATTGTTAACCTACTACCAGATGTTCATGTTTCATCAAAAAGAATAAATGAAATTTTGAATTTTGAACCTTCTATTATAAATGAACCAAAAGATGTCTATAAGGAGGAAATTAGTAATAAAATTGAATTTAAAAATGTTATTTTTGGTTATAGTGGAGCTAAAAGTGTCATTGCAGACATTAGTTTTTTTGTAAAGGAAAGAACAACCACAGCTTTTATTGGTGCTATGGGTTCTGGTAAAAGTACTGTAATGTATTTATTAAATCGAATGTATGATTCTACTTTTGGTGAGATATTAATTGATGGAATTAATATTAAGGATATGGATATTCATGATTTAAGATCTAAAATATCATTTACAACTCAAAAAACGATGGTTTTGCAGGATACGGTTTTCAACAACATTGCAATGGGCAACTCAAATATAAGTAGGGATGATGCTATGGATTGTTGTGACCTTACTTTGTTTAGTGAAGTTTTTGAGTATTTGCCAAATGGTTTAGATAGTGAAATGGCTCAAGATGGAATGAATATCTCTGGAGGACAGAAACAGAGGTTATCTTTAGCAAGAACTCTTGCAAAGGATACTGAAATCTATGTATTTGATGATTGTTTCTCTGCCCTTGATTTGAAAACTGAATCTAAAGTCATGAGAAATATTAAAGAAGAACTTAAAGATAAGACTATTTTGATGGTTGCTCAAAAGATTAGTACAATTATAGATGCAGATAATATAATCCTTTTAGATGAAGGTAAAATTATAGCACAAGGAACACATAACGAACTATTAAAATCATCTAATATATACCAAGAGATTTATGAAAGTCAAATGTATGCACAGGAGGATGATTTAAAATGAATAATAATTCTTCATTTAAACAAAATATTAAAGATTTACTAAAGTATATCGAGGATAAAAAACTTTTAATTTTTTCATTTTCCTTGTTATTAATTGCTAATTTTATTTTATCTTATGTTCCTTTTGTTGCAGGTCAAATAACTGACCAATTATCTTATTATTCAAATAATAAAGAATTAGGCTTATATTGGAATGATTTAATCCTTAAACTTTTATTTCTTCTTGTATTATATGTTGTTGGAAATGGAACAAGTATAATTACAAATAAGATAATAATGAAAATTTCTCGTAAAGTTAGTTTTAGACTTAGAAGAGATCTAGAAAACAAGCTACATAAGTTGCCTATTAATTATGTTGATACAAGACCAGGAGGAAATATCTTATCTATAGTAACCAGCGATATCCCTTTAGTTGAAAATTTAGTTGAAACAAGTTTAGTCAATCTGCTGGTTCAGACTTCAATAATAATTCTAGTAATGGCTATGATGTTGTATTTAAATCAAATGCTTGCTATTGTTTATATTATTTTAATACCTTTAACTTTCTTTTTAATGAACTTTATAACTTCAAAAACAAAAACCCAATTTAAAAAACAACAAAACACAATTGGAAAATTAAATGGATATGTGAATGATATATTTTCAAACCATCAGTTAATCGAAGGATTCACAATGGAAAAACATTCAAAAGAAGAGTTTAAAAAATTAAATAAAAATTCTTTTGATGCCTATCTGAACTCAAGATTTATTTCTGGTTTTATAATTCCATTAAATTTCATGATTAATAATATTGGTTATATATTTATTTGTCTATTTGGAAGTATATCTATTATTAATGGAAGTTTAACTATTGGAGACTTTTTAGCATTTTTATTATATGGACAAATGTTAAACACTCCTTTAACTTCAATATCTACATCAATGAATAATGTACAATCTGGTTTTGCAGCACTTGAAAGAGCAACAGACTTGTTAAATGAAGAAGAAGATATCGAGAAAGATGACACAATTCTTTTAGATCTTAATAAAGTTGAAGGCAATATTGAATTTTCACATGTTGAATTTGGATACACTCCTGATAAGGTTTTATTCCATGATATTTCATTATCTGTGAAGAAAAGTATGGTGATAGCTATTGTTGGACCATCAGGCGCGGGTAAAACCACTTTAGTAAATCTATTAATGAGATTTTACGATATAAATAGTGGAAAAATATGTTTGGATGGTGTTGACATTTCAAATTATCTGAAAGTAGATTTAAGGAAGGTTTTCGCTGTTGTTCTTCAAGATTCGTGGGTTTTTGAGGGTACAATAGCTGAAAACATTGGTTATGGTAAAAAAAATGCAACCATCGAAGATATTGTCAATGTTTCCAGGATAGTTGGTTGTGATTCATTTATAGATTTATTACCTGATGGATATGATACATACATTAGTTCAGAAAAATCTTCACTTTCAGTTGGTGAAAAACAACTACTTGTTCTTGCAAGAACTGTTATAGCTGACCCTAAAATTTTAATTTTAGATGAAGCTACTTCTCAAATGGATACCAGAACTGAAACCATAGTAACTAAAGCAATGGAGGAACTCATGAAAAATAGAACCACATTTGTTATAGCTCATAGATTATTCACTATTAAGAATGCTGATTCAATAATTTTCATGAAAGATGGAGATATAAAAGAAGTTGGAAATCATGAAGAGTTATTAAAACTTAATGGATTATACGCTGAAATGTATTACAGTAAAACATAACTTTTTAATACTTAATGGATGTTTGTGGTTACCTTGAATATTGTTGTAAAATCAGATGAAAATGAGTTATATAATGTCTTAGATACTATTAATGAGTTTTTAGACTCAAAAAATGTCTCTGAAAAATTTAAATTAAGATTAAGCATGGTTTTAGAAGAAATTTTTATAAACATTGTTAATTATGCTTATGAAGCAGGAAGTGAAGACAATGAGATAAAAATAGAGTACAATTTTGAGAAGGATCCTTTAAAAATTATTATTAAGTTTATAGATAAAGGAGCTTCATTTAATCCATTATCAAATGATGATCCTGATATTTCCTTAAGCTCTGATGAAAGAGAAATTGGAGGATTAGGCATCCTCCTCATCAAAAAAAGTGTAGATAAGATTAGTTATCAGTTTAAAGACAACCAAAATATTTTAACCATAGAGAAAAACATAAAAGATGAATAAATTAAGTTTTG
>JAISZW010000077.1 GCA_031284445.1 Candidatus Methanovirga basalitermitum
CAGATTTGCTTACTATTGTCATGTTTAGTTATCTGTCCTTCATTATATTTAAGTTTTACTATTTATTCCTGCTTATTTTTTATTTTATAGTGTGTTAACTGTATTTTTCAAGCATGAGTTTTGTGTGGATGATACTTTTAGTAAAATAAAGTTTTATGATCATTTTCGATTTTTTTCAAAAATCGAAAAAAACTCCACACTTTTTTACACCCTCGATTTAGTATTACTATTAATACTATTTTTTGAGTCCCAATATCTTTTCTCCTTTTTTAAGTGCTGTAGAACTCAGTTAGTTAGAATAAAATTTTAATCTCTTTTCTATCTTTTCATTGGCTCATTTTGAGTCTCAATTATCACATCTTTATTTTTCAGTCATCTTTAAATACTAAACTTCATAATGCTATCAACCTAAAAGATTTATATTTTTTTTTGCTCATTTTTGAGGGTGTAAAAAAGTGTGGAGTTATTTGGAAAAATTGACTTTTATTTATAAATAAACTTGAAAATTTTAGAAAAACTCCACAAAAATTTACATCCTCATTTTTTAAGATTGGTTATAATTTTTAATTTATCTTGAATTATAATGTAATGAATATAACAAGGTGTCTCAAAATCTTCATCTGAAAACCAGTTCAAATTCACTCAAATCAGTAGTAGCAAATTCAAATAATAGATCTGCCAAAAGTACATTTAAATAAACATTTTTTTTTCAACAGGCTTAGTATAATAATGCATGTAATTTATTTAATTTCAATTCTAACGACTCTGTCAAAAATTCTGGTGATAGACCTCATAATACATCATGACTAAAAAATGGATTTTCTATTTCTTGATACCCACCTAATCCTACCAAATTTCGAAGACCTATCAATTCTTTTCAGTCCTATAAATCTTTTTTTCCTTTAGGAAATGCTACACCATCATAACACTCAATCTGATTATTTGTATTTGGTAAAAAGTCATATCGCATGTGATTAATTCCTCTATCTAAATTCTTACCTAATCGTTTCACAAAATCTGCTATGACTAGAGATAAGTGCTTTATACTATTGAACAAATTATTAAACCTTCTTTTTGCATTTTTTTGCATTTCCACAAATCAAGAATTCCGAAGATTCTGTCTTTATAATTCCCATATTCCTTTAACTTCTTTTTTTTCCTTTTATCTTTTTTCAACTCTTCAAGTTTCTTTTTATTCTTCTTTTATTTTCATTATTGAAGTTTTCATCCATTAACTACTGGAAACTCGTTCAATCGCTATAACACCACTTAACTCATTTTTATCATATTTTAAAACCTTTTTTCTAATTTTTAGGTTTGAGTTGGTTTCCCTGTGAAAATTTAAAATGGTTTGTCTTGATGGTTTAGTTGAAGTTATTCATTATTTGTTTTTATATCTTTTCAAGAGAATTATAACCAATTAAAGCATTGGCATATGGATTGTTCCTGACTTTTATCTCGTAATTGCAGTATTTTGGGACTATATGGTCGATATTTGTTGTGTGGTAGTACTCACATCTTTTGTTTGAGCATTTATATTTTTGCATGTGGATTAAATCATTTTTATTGATTAATTTTTTATGGTATGAGTTTTTATATAATTTATTTCCATATTTAGGGTATATTAAATCTTCAAAGTCTCAACATATAACTTTAACTTCTGTATTGAGGAAATTTATTATTTCACGAGTTAAAAAAAAAAAAAATGGAACATCTGGTTTAACCCATAATATGTCGTTTTCTAAATTTACATTACCTTTATCAGCACATACATTATTGTGTGGTATTTTTTGTCGCATCATAGATAATTAAGTGAATGAAATAATTTTTGTGAATGAAATAATTTTTTTTAAGTAATGCCATTTATTAAATTCCATTATATTTATTAAATATCTCAATTAAAAAAATTATAATTAATAATTATAGAAATAAATCTATTTTAAATGGTTATTTTAATAATTAAAACTTGTTTTAATTTAGAAAATTTATAATTTTCTCCAATTAAGAACATTTTTTATTCCACTATAAATATCACACATCTTTTTATTAATTCTTTTGCTTATAACAATTGTTATGTGACTGAATAACAATTTATCAACCAAATTTTTGACAGAGTCTTCACAGTTATTACTTCTTCTGACTTTGCTACCACGATTATTAACAACATTCGCTTTCTTCAATATCCTCTATCTCGAAATATTAGTTATCATTTACAGTCAAGCCTACCTAAAAAAACAATGATTTATTTTTTTTAAGGACTTATCAGGTTAATCTCTTCTAAGTATACGAATTGATTTAATTCAATCAGTACACCGACAAATACATAGGTTGTGAACTAATAAGTATGTTTTGACTACTTATTTCCTCTGCCAAGACAATAGTAACCTAAAAAGGTATTGAATCCCACCTATTGCTAATAGACACGATGTTTATAATTGTTCACTTATCGTTAGTCATGTCATTTTCTTTAGCCCTTAATCACATGGATATTATATGATTAATTAGACATTTCCATCATGTGACCTTAATCAATCACTCGGTTAAGAGTTTCTGGGAGAAATCTCAGACAACTGGGATTGAAATAATTTAATAATATTTCACTAATTAATGAAGAATAGAGACCCTATCCTGTCGCACCGAAAACTTTATATATGAAAGCGAAAATATTACATATTAAAACTGCTACTCCTTATATGGGGGTTTTATGTTTTGGTAGCAAATCCTGACATAGCTTTAACTGAATAATTTTACTCACGACCATATTGATTGGGATACTATAATAATGATACTGTTGATGGTAATTTAAAGGGTTATGATTTAAGTTCATGGCAACAAAATTACTTAATTAACAAGGTGTCTGATCATCCTGAAAAATCAATGCCCTCTTAGAAGGTATTCACATATAAAAAAAAGGATTAATAGTGACATTCAATTAAAAAGTTTACTGATTTTTAAAGGTTACAACGAAATTAAAGGGATTACACAACTTGTTAATTATCAATAAATCAAGACACCTTGTTAATTAATAATTTGCAGTAAATTAAATTGGTTATACAATATGGATGAAATTACTTGCAATCCTATTCAAGGATTAATCAATGGTAGTTTTTACGAGAAATCTTACAGTCTTTTTTGTTTATTTTAAAAATAATGTAAATAAAGAATTAATATTAATAGAATAAAAGTGATTTTTATTTTAAAAAAAATAATCATTTTAATAAATAACAGTTTTTATCAAGGTTTTATTTGTATAAATAAAAACTATTACTTTAATTTAAAAATCAGAATGATAATATCAGAAATGGTGGATAAATGAGAATTGTTATTGCGATTGGTGGATCAGTAATTGTTAAAAATAAGGGTCATGAAAAGTTTCATGAATATGGCAAGATATTAAAAGATCTAAGTGAAGAAAATGAACTTTTTGTTGTTGTAGGTGGAGGAATACTTGCAAGAGAATATATCAAAATAGCAAGAGACTTAGGTGTTAATGAAGCTCAATGTGATGATATTGGAATTGATGTTACTCGCTTAAATGCAAGATTGCTAATTCTCACACTTGGCGAATATGCCTATCCAGAAGTTCCTCACACATTTCAAGAGGCAATGAAATTCGCTTCAAATAGAAAAATCGTTGTTATGGGTGGAACAGAACCAGCACATAGTACAGATGCTGTTGGAGCTATTTTAACTGAATTTATAGATGGGGATCTTTTTGTTAATTTAACCTCTGTTAATGGAATGTATGATAAAGACCCTAATAAATTTAATGATTCCAAACTAATAGAAGAAATCACTACTAATGAGATGCTAAACCTCATAAAAGATAAGGAAGCTAAGGCTGGAACCTATGAATTTATGGATATGACAGCTATTCAAATGATTAAAAGATCATCATTTCAAACAATTGTTGCCAATGGATACTCTCCTGAAAACTTGATTAAAGCAGTTAAAGGAGAAAAAATAGGTACACGAATAATACAATAATTAATATACTAATTAAGGAGGATAAGATATGGTAGTAGATGTGCATAAGCATTGTCCTGTTTGTGGGACACCAATTCCATTGAATGAAACTACATGCTCAGATAAATGCCAGGAAATATTAGTGAATCAGACCAATAAGGTTAAAAGATCAAGATTAGTGTTATATGCAGTTTTTATAATATTTATTCTTATATGGGTGTTTTTAACATTTTTAAAAAAATAAATTTACACAAAACCTTTTTTTTATAGATTTAAAACAATTTTTATTAGTTAATTAGTTTTTAAATATCTTCTTCTTTTTTTCAACTTTGATTAATATATAAAAAAAAAAAACGATTTGTTAAAAATATAATGGTAGAAAAATTTATACAGTAGAAATTGACCTCTCTAAAATTGTTTATACTAAATTTTCAGGTAAAACTCTCAGGTCTAATAAATACTATAAGCTTAAAAATAAGATAGATAAGCTGAAAAAAAATATCGTACATCAAAATTGATAATTGGGAAGAATAAAACCACAACCAAATTAGTTTGATAATGTAGCTATTGAAAATATTAACTTTAAATCTTTCCATAATGAAGTGGATAAAGGTAAAAGTAAAATCAAGAAGTTGTATTATCAGACCAGTAGTTTTGTTTCTAAATTAAAATACAAATTAGATTGGTATAAAAATACTATTTTACAGATATTAGATAAAAACATAGGGTGTTAGAAATTAAGTGAATTTCCAAGCATTATCCGTGCTTATTTCATATTATATCTCATTTTACACATCTTTAAATCTAAAAATACATCATAATTAGTCATAAAAATAAATCGGTATTAGCTATTAATACTTGAATACAAGACCATATAAATCAGCTGAATCTTGGACAAAATTTAGATAGATTTTTAAGGGCTTTTATTCTGATAATGGTAGTTGAAATCTTATAAATATCAATGAATAGAATTATTAAAGCTTTAAAATAAAGAAAACTTCGTTT
>JAISZW010000114.1 GCA_031284445.1 Candidatus Methanovirga basalitermitum
TGCCCAAAAATCAAGATGTTTTAATATTTGGAATCGGAAAATTAGTTATATATGGACATTAAAACAAATTGGATATACAATAATGATGATTTTCTTAAATTCTTTTGAAAAAGGAGAAAAGATTTACTTTAGTATGTTAAGTAGAGGATATACTGGTGAGGTAAGTTCATATATTAAAGAACCTGTTATGACAAATATTAACTACTATATTTTGACTTTAACAATAATTATCATTGTTTCCATAGAATTAATTAAGAAATATGCTGTTTTTTGATTCAATGAAAAAAAGAAAAAAAAATAGAAGAGTTTAATTAATAATTTATAGAGATTGTTTTGTAATTCAATTGATTAAATTTTAATTAAATTAGATATTTTGATTATTTAAAAATTAAAATTATTTTATATATAAAAATAAACTATTATAATATTGATTATTATAAAAGGTAAATTAAATGAATGTTATTGAAGCAAAGAATATAACTTATAAGTATCCTGATGGTACAACAGCTTTAAACAATATTAACTTTAAAGTAGAAAAAGGAGATATAGTTTCATTACTTGGACCTAATGGAGCAGGCAAATCAACTCTTTTCCTACATTTCAATGGGATTTTTACTCCAACAAGCGGAGAAATATTCATCAATGAAAAAAAATTAGAGCAAGATAAGAAAAGTTTGCTTGAAGCTCGCCAAACCGTAGGCATTGTATTTCAAAATCCTGATGATCAGCTATTTGCACCAACTGTTGAAGAAGATATTGCTTTTGGTCCTTTGAATCTTGAAAAATCTTTAGAAGAAACTAAAAAATTAGTTGAAAGCTCTTTAAAGAAAGTTGGAATGGAAGGATTCGAAAAAAAACCACCTCATCATTTAAGTGGAGGACAGAAAAAAAGAATAGCTATTGCAGGTATTTTGGCTATGAGTCCTGAAATCATGATTTTAGATGAACCAACTTCTGGTCTTGACCCTAAAGGAGCATCACAAATTTTACGATTGTTATATGGTCTTAACAAAGAAGGAATTACAATAATAATATCTACTCATGATGTGGATTTAGTCCCACTATACTCTAAAAAGATAAATGTCATGGAACATGGAGCAATTGTAAAAAAAGGAAGTCCTAAAGAAGTTTTTGGCGATATAAATATAATAAGAAGCTCTAATTTGCGTTTGCCAAGAATAACTCATTTAGCAGAAATTCTCGATAAAGAAGATGCTGTTAAGTTAGGTGCTGATAGTTATCCTTTAACTATATCTCAAGCAAGAAGAGATATTTTAAACAAACTCGATTAATCTTATCACCATTGAACATGTCTGACATCTTAAGAGTTCTAAAAAATTTGTTCTGTTCAAGAATATAGTTTTCACTTTCATTGAATTTACTAATTGCCAAATGATATAAACCAATCATTTTAAAACAATCCATATATTTAATTATAATTTTGATAATAGATTGTTTTGAACTTAGAAGTTACTCTACAGAGTATACTATGCCTTCAAAGGATAATGAAGCTACATTTCATAATGTGCTGGTTAAATAATCTAAATGAAAAATATAATCGGGATGGAATAAAACACTTTGCATATGTGGCATATGATGTTGATGTGCCTTTAAAAAACACATTTAAGGAGTATAGAAAACGTCTGCAATAGAATCTATCTATAGACTAATGAATCAAGCACAAACACATACCAGCACAAAAAAACCAGAACTAAGACTTTTATACATAGGATTAGGTCCTCTACTATTTAAAATTTGGATTTATATTCAATGGATCAGCATACCACGGCAAGGTGGTCAGCGAAAAATAATTTGGACATTCAAAACCATGCTAAAGTAAATCAACCAAAGAAAAATTAGGATTCAGCAACAAAATAACAATCTAAAAACTAAGACCTCCACGGAAAAAATCATGAAAAACCTATGAAAATCATGAAAACAAGCACTAAATAACTATAAAACAGAACCCTATAGAACATGGAAAAAAAAACTAATTGATAGAAAAAACCAAAAATATAAAACTAAAAACTACTAAAAAACAAAAATATAAAAACACTTCACGAACTACTGATGATTTTATTATTGAAGTTGTCCAACAATTCCAATTTTTAATTTTTAATGGAAAACCAACTTGTTTAAATATTGTTTAAATTTCATATTAAATTGTAATATAGCTTTAATTTTAATATAAATTTATTTTATAATTTTAATTCATATTTAAGGTTTATTTAATTCTTTATTTGTAAAATAAAAAATTTGAAAATTTTGACAAAAATAATTGTTGGACAGCCTCTATTTTTTAAAATAACCATTTAATGATATTACATTTTTACTAAATAAGCATTATTTATAAATATTTAATTTGTAAATCCTAATGATTATTAAAAAATCTTTCTAATTAAAAAGGTGATAAGCTTGAAGATACTAATTGTAACAGGAAATCTTGCAGCTGCAACAATTAAAAAAATAGCTAAATCTTCTGATCATGAAATTTTAGTTCATGTTGCAAGTATGCAAATAGCCGCATTTTTAACACCAAAAAAAATCATAAGAGAACTTAAAGGAAATTTTAAAGGAAATTTAGAGGAGATTGAAATAATCATTGTTCCAGGTTTGATGAAGAAACCCACAACAGAAATATATGAAACTTTTAAGATTCCATGTTTTAAAGGTCCAGTTCAAGGGGTTGATTTAGATGTAGTTTTAGATTTAGTTGATTCAATTGAACTTTCCCAAACAAAACCAGCAGACCATCTTATAGAAGATTTTAAGAGTAATTTAGCTTTTAAATTTATTAATGATTTTGAAAATAATCAGGAAGAAGTAAATAAACTTCTTAAGAAACCTAACAACATTTTAGTTAGGGATCTTCCTGTTGGTGAAGATTTTCCGATTAGAGTACTGTGTGAAATAGCTAATGCTCCTTTACTATCAATGAATGAATTAATTTTTAAGGCAAAATATTTCCTTGATAATGGTGCAGATATGATAGATATTGGTATGGTTGCAGGAGAGGATATGTCAAATCTAATTCCAGATTTAATAAAAACATTGAGAGCAATTGTAGGGAATAAACCATTAAGTATTGATTCTTTAAATCCTAAAGAAATTAATGTAGCTATTGATAATGGTATTGACTTGGTTTTAAGTTTGGATCTTGGAAACTATAAAGAAATTCTTCCAAATCTTCTTGATAAGAATATTCCAACTGTTTTACTCCCAACGAACTTTAAAGAAAATAAGGTTCCAGCTTCAGTTGAGGATAGGTTAATAGCTATTGAAGAATTAATAGAGAAGTTTGAAGGAGTAGATATTTTTGGAGATCTTATTTTAGATCCAGTTAATAGTAAGAGTATTGTGGATTCTATAATCGCAGCAAAAAAATTTAAGGATAAATATCCATTTCCATTATTTTTTGGAGTGGGAAATGTGGCTGAATTAATAGATGTTGATTCAAATGGAGTTAATTGTTTAATTTCAGGGATAGCAATGGAGCTTAAGGCATCTGTTCTTTTTACACCTGATGAAAGTGGAAAAACATGGAATAGTGTTCATGAGCTTGCAATATCTTCAAAAATGATGTTTTTATCTAAGCATCGTGATTCTATTCCCAAAAATTTAGGTATAGATTTGATAACATTTAAAGATAAGAAAAAATTAAATTTTAATATGTTTATAAGTGATAAGAGTCTTGAAGTAGATTGTAGAGGCAATAGTAGTGAAACAGTAGTCAACGAAGATATTCCAGTATGTTCAGCAGAAAATGATCTTAAGTTTAGTAAAGACTCATTTGGAAGTTTTAAGATTAATGTTGAACATGGAACAAGATATGATAAAAGTAAAATCGTAGTCACTCACTATGTGAAACATTCACCTAAATTAAGCATTGAAGGAAACTCTGCAAAGAAAATTTTCAATGAAATAATTGAAAGAGGTTTAATTTCAAAACTTGAGCATGGAGCATATTTAGGTATTGAACTTAATAAAGCGGAAACAGCTATTCTACTTTCTAAAAATTATATTCAGGATTTTGATTTGTTTAAAAAACCATTAATTCTTAATTAAATTTACATTCAACTGTTAAGATTTAAACATTTACTTATTAATTATATCAGAACTTGAAATCAGATGTTTTAATTTAAAATCATATATGAAAATGTAATTTTAGAAAATAATGCATACATTCACTTTAAACATGACGAAAAATACAGTATCATGCTTTGATTTTTGTTCAAAATCTAACATCCTAAAGTATTATGTTTTATTAATTTTAGCTTGTTGTTTTTCATCCCCAAAATGTGATTTTTAATAATTACAACACAACTGGGGGTTACAAAATATAAACAACCTCTAACAAAACTTAAATCCTTATTAATATGAGTCAGATGATTGTCTTTAATATTACTTAAGTCATCTTCAAGTTTTTTATTTTCTTTCTCTAAATTACTAAATTTTTCATTCATTGCATTGACTTAAATATAGAGTTTAGAATAATTCTTCTTATCCAATTTTAAACATGAAATATTAAGTTATTTATTCTCAGGATATGAATTATTAATTATTTAAACATAAGATATTAGATTTTTTATTTTCAAAATATTGTAAACTTAATTAATTCTCTTTAATTTTCAACTTGTAAAATTAAACTTTTTTTTTAAAAAAAAGTAATATATAAATTATTAAATAATAATTAAATCATAATTCAAATAAAATTAGATATTACAAAAAATTGAAGTATATTAAGGAACTCAAAAATGGATTTAATTTTAATTCAATCACAAGAACATGAAACACTTCCACTCGCTGAACTTAAATCTGTTTTAGAGACCGAAAAGATTTTTTCTGAAATTGAAGTTATAACAAATGGTTTAATCCATTTAAAAAACTTAAAACAAGATGATTATATTAATAGCTATCGAATTTTAGCAAGAAGATTAGGATACACTCATGAGATTCTTGAAATGATTACATTTCGTGATTTGGATGATCTTAATAGCCAATCAAATGAAGATATTGAAAATTTATTTAATAATATATTTGAAGAGTTTAAAGCTATTAAATGGAATGATTACATTGATCATGATTTTGTTATTAGACTAAAAAGATTTAATAATGCTCCAATTGATACAATAGGTCTTGAAAGAAAGTTAGGTGGGATAATAAAACTTATTACAAAATCTAATGTGAATTTAAATAACCCTAATTCTTTTATTAAGTTAATAGTAAGTAAAGATAAACTTTTCCTTACAATAAAAAGATTTAAAATTGATAAAAAACATTTCATGGAGGTTAAACCCCATAAAAGACCTTTCTTTTATCCAGGTTCTATGCATCCTAAGCTGGCAAGAGGGATGGTTAATCTCTCAAAGGTTAAAGAAGGGGATTTAGTTTTAGATCCTTTTTGTGGAACTGGTGGTATTCTTATTGAAGCTGGATTAATTGGGGCTAAATTAATTGGTTCAGATATTAACTGGAAGATGAAGAATGGGACTGGTATAAACCTTGAACATTATGGGATTAATGATTATAAACTTTATCAATTAGATGTTCGAGAGATGAAGTTAATTGATAGGGTTGATGCTGTGGTTACTGATCCTCCTTATGGAATATCAAGTTCAACTGGCGGCGAAGAAAGTGAAAGTATGTTTTATCAATTTTTGGATTCAATAGCTAAAAACATTAAAAAAGATGGGATTATTACAATTGCAAGCCCTGATTCTATTAATCTTGATAAGATTCTTAATGAACTTAATTTTAAATTAATAGAAAGACATGAAATTAAGATGCATAAAAGTTTAACTCGTGTTATTTCTGTAATCTCTAAGAAGAATTAATTTTTTTGAGATTTGTAGTCTTTAAAAGGGACTGTCCAAACTTTTGCTGATGAAATTTTATTAGTATGAATGGTGATATTGTTTATAGTTAGACATATATTTTTTGGCAAAATAAGAAAATCTTTTAAATTTTGTTTTAATTCTTATTTAAAATATTAAACTCAAAATTATAAGTACTATTTAATATAAAGAATAATTAGAT
>JAISZW010000164.1 GCA_031284445.1 Candidatus Methanovirga basalitermitum
TTTATTGATACCAATCCTAAAAGTAAATTTAAGACAGTTGTGAGGTTATTGGAATATTTTAGCTCTCTTTGGGGAATAAAGTAATATGAGGAAAAACTCCACAAAAATTTACACCCTCTGGAGCACAAAAGGTATTTATTTTATATTTTTCAATCTTTTCGATTAAGTTAATAGGATCGAATCTATCGTAGTCATAGATAAAAACACCTGTTCCAACGATCCATTGTCCATATAATCCACCCCAAACAGCTTTCATCCAACCAGTATCTGCTGATGTATAATGAAGTCCATCTTCAATTGCATTATGCCAGTATTTAGATGTTATAATATGGGCGATAGGATATGTAAAATCATGTTTAACCATTTTAGGGTGTCCTGATGTTCCTGATGAGAAATAAAGTATCATTATATCATTATTGACTGTTTTATCAATTCCACTTGGTCTTTCAAATTCATCATCAAATTTTTGAATGTTATTATCAAAGTTAAGCCAATTTTTATGGGTTTTATCTCCAATAGCTATTTTAATAAGGTTCTTGTCAAGTTCTTTTTCAGCTTTCCTGTACTCATTAATTAAATAATCATCGTTGATAGATATAATTCCTTTAATATCTGCTTTTTCTATTCTATATGTAATATCTTTTGCTTTTAACATGTGGGTAGCAGGTACTGGAATAGCTCCAATCTTATGTAATGCAATAATTGAAAACCAGAACTCATACCTATTTTTTAAGGTTAATAAAATTGTATCTCCCTTTTCAATACCTAAGCTTTTAAAGAACTTGGCAGATTTATTGGAATATTTTTTCATATCATCAAAAGTAAATCTTTTTTCTTGATTGAAATCATTAACCCAAAGAAGGGCAAGTTTATTGGGATGCTCATCACCATATTTATCCACTATATCGAATCCAAAGTTAAAATTCTCTGGAATTTTAAGTCTAAAATTCTTTTTAAAATCTTCATAAGTTCATAATGAACTCTGTTAACATAATCTTTTAATAAAGATACCATACAAATCATGTCCCAATAGATGTTTTATAAGATAATAGCTAAGAATTTAGCTATTTCATTGTTCATTGCTTTCATATAGTGAGGATACTTAGAATCAAAGAATATCGAATCACCTTCATTTAAAATAATCTCGTTGTCGTTAATAAATATCATTAAAGAACCCTTTAAAATGTAGTTAAATTCTTGACCTAAATGAGTGCTTTTACTTGGTTTATCATTATACTTTGAAGGGTCTACTGTAACAATGAATGGTTCAACTTTTTTATACATGAATTTAGAAGCCAAATTTTCATAACAATATTGTTTTCTCCTATCAACAGAAGCTCCCTCTTCTCTGCGAGTAATTGTAAAAATACGCATTCTTGTCTCTTCACCAGTAATTAATAAACCCATATCTACATTGAATCTTTGAGCTATTTCATACAATATACTTGCAGGAATATCTCTTTCACCATTTTCATAGGCAAGATATTTTTCCTTAGAAATTTCTATTCCATTAGATAATTCTTCTGCACTAATATTTAATATCTCTCTAAGTTCTTTTATTCTATTTCCAATATCTTTATTATTTTCCTTCAAAAACAACACCTTTAAGATTAATAACCTTCAATAGATAATCTAAACAATAATTAATTGGTTGTGTTTCAAATTAGGTTAGAAAATTTATAAATTATATGGTATGGATCACATATATTTTTTAGTTGAACAAATTAAAAAAATATTTTTTTTAGGATGTGATTCCACATAGAAAATGTATGTTTTTCATTTCAAATAAATATTAGCATTGAAGATAAATCATCTGTAAGTAATTTAGCACAAAAAATTAGAAATTATGGATTAGATAGATTAATAATCAATAAAATAATTGAAAAAATGGATGAAAAAGCCGTTAATGAATATTATGGAGAAAAATATGAAGATGGAAATGTTAAAAAACATTTTACACATGCTATTGCATTTAAATGTAAAGTAACTACTTTTATAGGCGAAATTGAAGTTAAATTAGATGAAATATATGATAATTTAAAAAATAAAAAAGTTTTTGTTCCATTATACGAAAAAATAGAATTCAATAAGCATAAAAACTATCAAGATGACATATCCATAACATGTAGTAAGATGTCAACAACAATGACATATCATGATACAGTAAAAGAAGCATCACTCATTTTAAACAAAGTTCTATCACATAATAGCATTCACAGAATGGTTAAAGAACATGGAAAGCAAATAAATTTAATAAAGAAAAACAGCTGAAAAAATATGAAGAAGAAGATGTTAAAGAAAATATGGCAAAAGGGAAATTGGAATATTTTTATGCTGATGATACTAAAACACACAGTCAAGAACCCAACCTAAATAAAAATGATCTTAAAGTAACTTTAGGTATCAATAATCATGGAGAAAAAGTATTATTGGATGTAAATGTGAATAAAAGCTGGAGTGATATGAATGAAGAAATAGAAAAACAGAAAATTATTCGATCTGATGCTTGTTTAATAGCAGATGCTGAACTTGAACTTAGAAAGGCATTAAGCTTTTTAACTATGTCTTCTTTTTAATGGTGTCTTTAAAAGATGAAAACTTTGCCTTTTTAGTAAGTATGTGGTATTACTTTTTGGTATTTTTTTAATATTATACTGTTTTTCATTCTGTTAAACCTTAATAGTAATACTATTTCTTATATTATGTGATACTTTTTGAATGGGTTCATTTCCAAAAGATATAAAAAATATGAATTTCAATAAGTATTATCAGTAAAGATTTAGATAGTACCAAATCAAAGATTTTCTAATTGAACAAGTTCAATAAAGTTAATTAATCCATACAATCAAAATTAATATCATGAAAAAATGAAAATTTATTTAATGAAAAAGAAAATATAACAATTGTTATCACCCAAATTTTTGACAGAGTCAACTGAAACAAGTTCAATTGGCTACATGATTAATTATGGATTCAAACAAATAGAAGAAAATGAATATACAAAACAATATAAAAATAAGCAAATAATTAAAGGTGTAGTTGTTTTTAAAGATAAAAAAGATGGCAAGGAAATTAGTTGTAAGATTATTAAAGAATAGCTAATTCACTTTAATTATTATTTATTTTTAATATAAACATATTCATGATTTTAAATCATGTTGTAAAGTTTATTATGGCTTTAATTTAGAAAATAAAAGATTTAAAAGAAATTAAATGATTTCGTTGGTTTAACTATGAGTAGTGAAGATATTACTATATATGTAATTTGTCATGACCTAAAAAGTGCTAAAATGGCTAAAAACGATGAACTATATACTCCATTATTTGTTGGTGCAGATGGACAAGATACTTTTGAATTTTTGGGTGATGATACTGGAGATAACATTTCAAAGAGAAATAGGTATTATAGTGAATTGACTGGATTATATTGGATGTGTAAAAATTCAGAAAGTAAAATAATTGGATTAAATCATTATAGGAGATATTTGTCTAAATCTAAGTTAGGTGGTTTCTTAGATAAAAAGGATATTGAAGATTATCTGAAAAATCATGATATAATAGTTCCCAAACTATATAATAACCTTGGTTGTTTAAGTAATCGTGAAAATTTCATGATGGCATACTTTCCATCCATTCCAAATATTCACGATTTGACACGTGAGGTTATATTAGAAAAAAGTCCTGAATACTTGGATGCTTTTGATGATGTAATGAAAAGTAATTTCACTACACATAGTAATATTTTCATCGGACCTAAAGATTTAATGAACGATTATGTTGATTGGATTTTTCCTCTTTGCTCTGATCTTGAAGATAAAATTAATTCAATAAGAGGGCATCCAAAAAGGTTAATGGGCTATTTAACTGAAGTATATTTTCAAGTTTGGATAAAACATTTAAATTTGAAGGTTAAAGAAGTTGAGCCTAAGTTCATTGGAATAAAATTGAATTTAAGCAAATTCATTGTAAAAACAAGGACTGCAAGAAAAATTTATGAAACATTAATCCTGCCATATAAAAAGGATAAGATATTAAAAACTTCTAAAAAATTCATAGGAAATTAATGATGTTTAAATATGATTATTTGGTTGTTGGGTCTGGACTATTTGGATCAATTTTTGCTCATGAAATGAGCAAAGCTTATAGAAAGGTATTGATAATTGAAAAAAGAAACCATATAGCTGGAAATATTTATACTTATGAATTGGAAAATATTAATGTTCATAAGTATGGTCCTCATATTTTCCATACAAATGATAAGGAAGTTTGGGATTATCTTCATCGGTTTGCTGAATTCAATAGATATACAAATTCTCCAGTTGCCATATATAAAAAAGAATTATATAATTTACCTTTTAACATGAACACATTTTACCAGATGTGGAAAATTAAAACACCAAATGAAGCTAAAAATATAATTGAAAAACAAAAAAACATGTTAAAAAACCCAAAAAACTTAGAAGAACAAGCAATAAAGTTAGTTGGAGAGGACATATATGAAAAATTAATTAAAGGATATACTGAAAAGCAATGGGGTAAACCTTGTAGTGAACTACCTCCTTTTATAATCAATCGTTTACCTGTTAGATTTACTTATGATAATAACTATTTTAATGATCAATATCAAGGAATACCTATAGGAGGATACACAAAAATAATAGAAAAACTATTGAAAAATGTTGAAGTTAAATTAAATACGAATTTTTTTGATAATAGGGAAAATATGGAGAAATTAGCTAATAAAATTGTATATACTGGAATGATAGACCAATTTTACGATTATTGCTTTGGAGAACTTGAATATAGATCTTTAAAGTTTGAATCAGAAACTAAAAACCTTGAAAATTATCAGGGCAATGCTGTTGTGAATTATACAGAAGCTGAAATAGATTATACACGAATAATTGAGCATAAACATTTTGAAAATACGAAAACAAGCAAAACAATTATTACACATGAATATCCAACTAAATATAAAAAAGGAGAAGAAGCATATTATCCTGTAAACGATGATAAAAACTCTAAAATTTGGAAAAAATATAATGAATTGGCTGAAAATGAAAAAAATGTAATTTTTGGTGGTAGACTAGCAAAATACAAATATTATGACATGTGGGAAGTTATAAAAGAAGCTTTAAAAGTTGCAGAAGACGAATTGAGTAATGTTAGGTGATTGATCGAATGAAGAATTATCGACTGTGTCAAAACCAATGGGGACGACTATTGAAGACTATGTTTACATTTGAAATTGTAAGATTTCAGATGTATCTTTCCTGAATTTCAGGAAATAAGAACTTTTAACTCTAAAATAGACACTAATTCTAACATTATATCTTAACATATCATATTAATCAAAAATAAAACAAAACATTTAAATAATAAGAAATATAAAAAATTAATTATGTATATGGCAGATATTTATTCGTTAAACTCTAAAATAATGGAGCCTCAGACCTCATTAGGCTTGTACAAGGATTATAGCTCTTATGGGAGAACCATTTATAAGCCAAATAAAAAGTATTCTAATAAGCTTATTAAAGATAATGAAAATAAACAAAACGGTTTTAATTGAAAATAACAAATATATCAACATAGTAATGAAGTGGATAATCTTAATAATAATGTGAATATTAATAATTCTAATTATAATCAAATTCTAATTATAATCAGAGTATTTTTACCATTTACAATAAAAATAAAGTTAATTATGATAAAAATAAAGTTAGGTTTGATAATATGGATATAGATACTGTTAAAGAGTCTATAGTTTAAAAATATGTTTGAAACAAGTATACTTTATTTTAGAAGTATTTACAAAGTTTTTAGATATTTTTAGTTAAGTAACATTATGGTAATCTTATAGTTTATAGGGTGTTAGATTTTTGACAAAAATCGAAGCATGAACAAATCTATTTCGCTATGTTTTAAGGTTTTAATCATGCTGTTTTCTAAAAGTACATTTTTATATGGGATTTTAAATTAAAATACTTAATATTAAGTTTTGATATAATTATATAGGGTGTTAGATTTTGAGCAAAAATCGAAGCATTTTTGAACCTTTCTGTCATATTTTAAGGTTGTAAATATTTTGCTTTCTAAATGTACATTTTTATATTGGAGTTTAAACTAAAATATTTGATTTTAAGTTTTAATATGATTAATAAATGAATAAATAAGCTTTGCTGAACATGCGAAAAATAACTATCATTAAAAAGATTTAAAGTGAAATTTAAATATTAAATTGGATTATAGTGAAATAAAAAATTTTTCTAATTAATGACTTAAACTTAAAAGTTGTTAATTTAAAATAATATTTCATTAAATTTTAAAATCATTGATTTTTACCCTTAATTTTTAAAAATACAAATTATAAATTTATTAATCAAAAATTTAACTAAAAAAAATGATAGTTTTTCAA
>JAISZW010000275.1 GCA_031284445.1 Candidatus Methanovirga basalitermitum
AAGTTTGTCATTTTATAAAATATTATATCCAATATAATTTATTTAAATTTGATTTAAAGAATTTTTATAATTATAATTAAGATTAATAATTGATAAACATTACCATTATCACTATATTATAATTAAAATATGTTAAATAACTATTGAAATTCCGTTGATTTTTTGCATTTTTGAGACACCTTGTTTTATAAATAAAGATGAGGGGTGATGAAGACTGAATTTGGTGACTTTTTTGTATATGAAGTTTTTTATTTCTTCAATTGAAGGTGCGAAGTATTTGAGTTAAATTAAGTTTGAGTAAAAGGAAAATCTTATTCATTAATTATACTCTCTATATTTTCGTAAATAGCTTTTACATCAAGGTCATGGATTTTTTTAGGAGAAAATTCTTCTTTAATTTTTATTGATGCATGTTCTAATTCTTTTGATCTTATTCCATGTCTTATTGAAATTATTGCTTCTGTGTATGCTGATAATTTATCTGCCACCTCAATTAATTCACCATCAACAGGAAAATGCTTATCTTTGTTAAAGTTTTTAATAGATACAACCCTTTTAATTTTTCCTTTTTCAATGATTTTATTATTAAATTCATCTTCTGTTAGATATTTTAGTTCTTTTCCCCAAGTTTTTGGAATAAGAGGTAGAATTTCATTCTCCATTTGATAAGTTTCATATTCTTTAATTAGTTCATCTAAACCTTCAACTGATCTTTTAATTGGAGAGATTATATCTTTTGTTAGTACTTCTGGAAGGTCATGGAAAAGACCTCCAAAGAAATTATTGTATAACCTTTTATTACACGGGTTTTTAATTGAAATCATACTAAATAAATAGCTTATTATTGCAACCATTAACATATGCCCTAAAACTGATGTCTCTGGAACTCTTGGTATGTGAGCCCATCTTTTCTGAAACCTTAACTGTCCACATAAGTCTATGAACCCGTAAAGCTTCTTATCCCAAAGAATCCTTTGAACACCTCTTAAATCAAAGTGTTCTTCGATTCGTTTTTCAATATCTTCTCTTGTTTTGTCAATTCCATATATAAATGGACTTGAATTGTAGATTATTTTAAATTCCCAATTTGTAGCTATGTAATGAGCCACTTTAAGAATATTATCCTCAAATGAATCTTTGTTGGAGTCCACATATTCTCTGAATTTATTTGCAAGGTCAGGATTAAGATTATTTAATTTTGGTTCAATTATTGATAAAACATATTGATTTAACTCTTTTTCTTTTTTTTCCATCATTTCATGAAAAATTGGTGGTTTTAAGTCTGTTAAAACAACTCGATAAAAGAAATCAAATATGAACTTGTTTATTAAGTCAATCCAATTGATTTCATTATTTTCATCTTCTTCTACTTTGGCTATTATATATGATATTATTATCTTATGTGCTTGTTTATCAAGCTCAACAAGATTAACAGGACGAATATGATCATTCCATCGTTGCATATTTGCAGCTTTAAAAAGTAATTCTATTATTCTCTCCATTTTAAAATTTCCTTTATTTTATGTTTATGGGATGTATTTAATATCATATTATCTAAACATTGTTATTTACGTTTAATTTTTGAACTAATATGGATAAGCTACATTTACATCTCTATTATGAGTAGTATGACATTTAGGGCAAAGCTTTGTATCATTAATCCAAGACTTTATTTAATGTATCCACATTTATGACAAGTTTTAGAGGTATATTTTTCATCCACAACCTTGAAATCTTTACCATACCAGTTAGATTTATACTTTAACTGTCTTTTGACTTCATACCAATGTTGATCTGCTGTAGTTTAGCTAATTTTTTATTTTTGAGTCCTAATTGACTATTAACATTACCTACAAACATTTTATCATATTTTGATACTATTTTAATTGTGATTTTAGGTATAGGATCTAATATTTTATTTTTTTTATCATTATAAGCTTTGGATAGCTTGGTTATCGTCTTCTTTGAGTTCTTACTCCAATTAGGAAAAATTATTAGTTCTATTAGCTAATTCTTTATTTAATTTAGCTATTCTTTTATCAGATTTCATATCCAATACTTTACCAGATTTGAACCCATCTGATAATGTCATAAAATCTTTTAATCCTAAATCTACACCCACATTTTCACCAGTTTTTTTATATATTTATATTTATATTTATATTTATATTTTGAAAACCTTTAATTAATCTTTTGTATACTTTCTGCGCAGATATAGTATCCATATCTTGAATAAAAGAATATTTTTTCTTTATTTCTTTTAAATACATGTTATATATGCTTTTATTTAAGAAATAATTAATTTTATGAGAGTTTGTTAAGGTTTTGATCCAATATCTATCATACATTTCTTTTACTTTATTGAAAATGAATCTACTATTATTTATATGGTGATTAATGTATTCTTCTTGTTCAAATGAAGGATATATCCTATATTTGTATGATTTATTTACTTCTCTGATTTTTGTTTTCATTTCATACTTCCTAATATATAACAAAAATTCATCTATGGATAAAACGAGTTTATATCCATAATATTCTTTTTGTGTCTATGATAAATTATTCTTTTTGTGTCTATGATAAATTATTTTTCTTATGTTTGTTATTTATGTACTATAGTTGGAGTAAAAAAGTATTATATGGTGTCTTTGTTATTATAACAATGTTGAAATAATATATATAATGTTGAAATAATATATATAATGTTGAAATAATATATATAATGTTGAAATAATATATATAATGTTGAAATAATATATATAATGTTGAAATAATATAT
>JAISZW010000281.1 GCA_031284445.1 Candidatus Methanovirga basalitermitum
TTTATTCACAAAGTGAATTTAGGGAAATCTTTGATTTTCTGTTTATTCACAAAGTGAATTTAGGGAAATCTTTGATTTTCTGTTTATTCACAAAGTGAATTTAGGGAAATCTTTGATTTCCCGTTTCTAACTTTAAAAAATAAAAAATTTTTTAAAAATGTTAAAGATACTCATTAAACATGGGTTTTGTTTTAAAGTATTTTTACTATAAGTTATTTTTTGCATATTCAACGGAGCTTAAATAATTACTTATTAATTATATCAGAACTTGATATTAAGTATTTTAATTTAAATTCCAATATAAAAATATACTTCTAAAAAACAGCATGATTAAAGCCTTAAAACATGAATGATGAGGTTTGTTTATGCTTCGATTTTTGTTAAAAATCTAACACCCTATTACAATAAAACCATGTAAATAAAATGTTTCATTAGTGGAATTATTTTTAATAGTTAATGAAAAAATATTTAATATTCTTAAATTTTCAATGATGAAAAATAAAATAAAGATAAAAAGCTTAAAGAAACAAATCAAAGAAATAAGAGAGAAATTACCATTTTATAGAACATAACAAGACTGAAAAGAAACTCAAAGAGTTAAAAAAAAGAGTTAAAGGAATATGATAATTATAAAGAGTGAATCTTTGGAATTCTTGTTTGTGGAAATGAAAAAAGAAGATATAATCTACTGTTCAATAGTATAGAGAATTTAACTTCACTCATAATCAAATTTAATGACGATTAGGTAAAAATCTTGATAGAGGGATTAACTATATGCAACATGACTTTTACCCGTACTAATAATCAAATTGAGTACCATATGGTCTTACATTGCCTAAAAGGAAAGAAAATTTATAGGAATAATGAATGTAATTGGTTAGCTAAAATAATTTAGCTATTTTTAATTTAAATTAATTAAAAAGTTTTCTAACATGCCAAGTCTATGATTCTTATCTAAAATTGAAAAATGAGATAAAAAATCACTTAAATCTCAGGATTTTCTTTAATGAATGTTCCATTTTGAAATTCATTAAATGCTTCTTCTAATTCATTACAATTGGTCTTCCCCAAGCAACTGGTTCGTTCAATGGTTCACCAGAGAATAAAATGAACTTAAGACTTTCATTACCTGATTTCCCATAAAAAACATCTACTTCATCAAAAATAACTACAGTTCTATTTTCAACATGATATTTACCTTCTTCACCAAAGTATCCTTCACCTTCAATAATATAGATAAACAAGGTTTGTTTATTAGATATTGGTATTTGAATATCTTTATTAGAGTTTAATGTAACGTCAAATAAATTTACTTGAAGATGATTTGTAGTTACACCATTCACATCTTATACTCCCCCCCCCTCCCCCCCCTGATATAATTCTAACGGTAGCATTTTCTTCATCCACAATCTTTATGTTATCATGTTTTAACCAAAGCATACTGGATTTACCATTTTATCTTTTTGAGCTAAATTTAACCATATTGCAATCCAAAGAAGTGATCTGACTCTATTAACATTTCTTCATGTAAAATTCCACTACCTGCAGTCATCCATGTGATTCTCCTGTATTTATAGTGCCTTCATTTCCAAGACTATCCCTATGAATCATCTTACCTTCTATTAAATAAGTTATTGTTTCTATTCCTCTATGAGAATACATTGAAAATCCTTTTATATAATCTTCAGGATTTTTAATGTCGAATGCATAAGCATCAGGAAAGGATCAACATCTTCGAGTTCTTCTGGTCCAATAACTCTAATTAATTTAATTTCAGCTCCATCGTAGGTTTGACGACATTTAACAGTTTTTTTTTAACCTTTCTTATTATCATACTATCACCTATTAATATTTTTTAAATAAAGAGTACTGTAATTTTAGCATGAGGTTTTCCATTTGAAAATTAAGAAACCAAGTCTAAAAAATTAATACTATAAAGTCTAAGGCATGACTAAATCCTTAATTGTTTGTTTTTTATTTGTGATTTAAAGCTTTTTCTATCCGTTATTTCAAAGCAAACAAAATTGAAAATCCCATAGTATCAAGAAAAACAAAATAAAATTCTCAACAATAATGTTTTCTTTAAACTCAAATATAAAAATACCAATATCCAAAAAATAATATTATTCTACTTTTTTGCTGAAGTGTATGTTAGCAGTATGAGGTTGTGAAAAATCTAATTGATGGGTTTTTTGAATTTGCTATTTTAATTTAAAATCAGATCTTTTTTAAAAATTTCTATTTTGTTTAATATATTTTAAAAAGTCTATAAAACTTTATTTTATTTTAATTTTTCTCATAAAAAAATTTATTAATTATATTTTAAGTCTTTTTTTATTATTATGAAGCTGTCCAACAATTATTTTTGTCAAAATTTTCAAATTTTTTATTTTACAAATAAAGAGTGAAATAAACCTTAAATATCAATTAAAATTATAAAATAAATTTATATTAAAATTAAATCTAAATTACAATTTAATATGAAATTTAAACAATAGTTAAACAAGTTGGTTTTCCATTAAAAATTAAAAATTGGAATTGTTGGACAATCTCTTATTTAATAAAATAAAAAAATTTAAAATTATAACAATGATAATTGAAAGTGAGATATTATTTTTAACAGAAATATGAATATCGGTTGGATTTTTCACATCCCCCAATTTTTTACAGACTCCTTATTATCAATGCTGTCAACTTAAGGATTTTTGATTAAAATTTATATTTTGAATCTTGGTTTATCAAGCTTTATTTTTAATTTCAATCAAAGTTTAAAAAAATAATTTTCTTAAGTTGACAGAGTTGCCATTATCACAAAGTTTATATGTTTCTTTACTAATTTTATATTAGGTGGTTTTTACTCATGAAATTATAATCTATTCCCCATTATTCATATTTCTACTAAATTTAATTAACTTTGATTAACTATGAAACCTATTTTAATAATAATTTTATTATTAGCAACATTATTCCTCTTTTTTTTGTCAATCTCCTATTTAACCAATCCTCTTTTAGTCGATAGTCATGAAAAAGTAGCATTTATTATTCCTCATGCCGATGATGAAACCATTGGTGCTGGAGGTATAATATCTATGCTATCAAATTCAGGATGCAAGCTTCACTTTGATTTAATGACATCAGGAAATAAGATAGGGGTTGGTACAATTAGTGTCGATGATTATTATAAGGCGAATGTTTCAAAAATGCATTATTTAGGTGATATAGGTAATAATACAATTAAAATTGATAATTATTATAATGTGAATATTTCTAAGAATGTGAGTGAGGGGGATCGAAAGGGCATAATACGTGAAGATTCGTTTAAACAAGTGATGAAAGTAATAAATGTGACTAACTATAAAACTCATGGTTTTGATGATGGTGCTTTAACTACTGATGAAGTATTTAGTGTTATGGAGGAATTGTACTTAAAAGATGGATACACCACTTTTTATACAACAACTGGTGATGGAAATCCAGATCATCATGCATGTCATGAGGCAATGAAAAAAATGAAAGAAAAATACCCAAACCTAAAATACAGACAATTCCCAATCTACTACTATTTTATGGGTAGAGGTAGAACAAATCCAACACAGCCTTTAAACTACAACTATATTGATGTAAATGTTAACAAATATGGAAACATGAAAAAAAGAATGTTTTCAGTTTATTATAATATCCATATCATTTTACCTTCTTTTTATCCTCATAGTGATGGATTAATTAGTGATGGCATGGAAAGAATTTATTATTAAAGAAATGGTATAATAGTTATAGTTTGGGGAAATTCATATGAAAACTGGTTGTAGACTTTGTTTTTACCATTTTTTTAATAAACAAAGATTTGGAAATTACTGGAACTCCCACATTTAAAAAGATAAGATTATATCTAATTTTAAATTTTTATATGGTGAATGTTGATCTTTTAGATGGTTTAAATCTTTTAAAAATAGGCACTATCCAATTATAGCGGAATAAAAAAAGTTTATAAGCAATGATTTTTATATCTTATATTAATCAATGGAGTTGTTCATTATGGTTAATACGATTCAAAAAAAAAAAGTTAAAAATCATTTGTCTGATAAAAAGCTGGATAAACATATTAAAAATCTAAAAAACGACTCTGTCAAAAATTTGGTTGATAACAACTGTTATATTCAACCACATAACAATTGTTATAAGCAAAAGAATTAATAAATATATTATCTTAAGTGATGAGATAATACCTGTAGAAGATTTAAACTCTGAATTCAATGATAAAACAATTAAAAAGACATTAATGTGAAAGGGATAGTATCAGATGGTGATAAATCTTATGCCCCGATTGTTGATAGTTTAAAAGTACCTCATCAACCTTTGTAATTTCCACCTAAAACAGAACTTAATGCAAGATTTGAACAAACCAGTAAACAAGATAAAACGAAGAATCGAAGATTCTTCTAAATTTTCAATACTGAAAATAAAAAAAACAAAAAGAAACTTGAAGAGTTGAAAAAAGAGAAAAGGAAAAAAGAAAAGAAGTTAAAGGAATATGGGAATTATAAAGACAGAATCTTCGGAATTCTTGATTTGTTGGAATGAAAAAAATGCAAAAAGAAGGTTTAATACTTTGTTCAATAGTATAA
>JAISZW010000001.1 GCA_031284445.1 Candidatus Methanovirga basalitermitum
GATAAAGTAACACCAATGATGTCTGCAGAAGAAACTGACCATGTATGGTCTCTAAAAGAACTATTAACATTCCCATTCCACGTACACAAAAACATCAGTAGTTAAAAGGGTCACTACCAAATCTATGATTTTCTTAAATTTTTGTAATTATGAAAATCGAAGATTTTCAGTAATTATCAAGCTATTATGTTATGCAAAGAGGAGACTTATATCGATATTTGACAAGGGATAAACAATATATTCAGAACTTATGAAGAAAGAATGTTTAAACAATTATTAGATAAATATGATAGATTACCATCTATAATAATAAAAGTTCAGCAAAAAGAAATTGCTAACTTTGAAAGCCTTACAGTTCACTATTGATAATTTTATACCTAAAACATCGAATCAGGCAGAACAACATTATAGCAAGACTAAGAAATCAGAAATTAAAAGTAAATTTAAGACAATTACCAAAAATCGAAGATTTTTGTAATTATGAAAATCAAAGATTTTCAGTAATTGCGGGGTTATTGGAATATTTTAGCTCTTTTTGGGAAATGAAGCAATATAAAGAAAAATTCCACAATTTTTTACACCCTCTTTTCAAGTTTATTTATAAATAAAAGTCAATTTTTCCAAATAACTCCACACTTTTTTACACCCTCATAATAGTGGATATACTGCTGTCAACTTAAGGATTTTTGATTAAATGTTTCTATTTAAGATCTTGATTTATCAACCTTTATTTTTAATTTCAATCAAAGTTTAAAAAAATAATTTTCTTAAGTTGACAGTATTGCTATCTAATATGATAGATGGTTAAAAAAAAAAGATGAAAATATTCATAATTTAAAGAGGATTATAATTCACTATCTCAGGTTTCATTTAAATAATTCTCTTTCACTCTAATAAATATTCTCCTAAACAATTCAAACAAGAAAGTTAAAGCCAACAAATTCACTACTGCATGAATTAAATCAAAGCTAAAACTCGCAGCAAAAAGACCAATGAATGCATTTAAATCAGGAACACTCATAAAAAATATCATTGATATGTCGCTTATCCAGCCAAAGAGAAATCCCCATAAGAAACCGAAAATTCCTCTAAATAAGTATCCTATTAATCCATTTTTATTTAATGGTTGTGATAGGATTCCTGCGGTTAAACCCATTAATCCCCATCCAATCATTTGAAATATTATCCAAGAGCCTAAACCCATTCCCAACATATCTGTAACTATGGGAACCAACAAACCTGTAATTAAACCTACCTTTCTGCCAAAAATAATACCTACTATTATGATAAAAAATGAAGCAAACTGTACTGATGGTATGGATGCAAATGCTATTCTCCCTACAGAAGCAATAGCCACAAAGACTGCAATAAGCACCACACTCTCCACCGACAACCTACCATCTCTATTCTCAAAACTCATGAAAAATCCTCTCCTTTTCAGTTATTAATGGTTAAAACAGCACCATAATTAAAAATAACACCACCATAACCAGTCGTCTCACCTGTAACTTCACCATTCACTATTTTCATATTATTCAATGAAACATTAGAATTGTTACCTATTGTGAATATTCTACCCATTTGTTGGGCATTAATTACTGCACCATCATCATTAATGGTAATAGACTTATTAATTGTTATACTACAGTTGTTTTCACCAGTATACACCCTGTTATCCAAGTTTATGGTTCTAACTTGTGCAGCAACATCAATCATTTCTTGTATTGAAAGGTTACTATCTTTCATTACTGTGGAGTAAGATAAATCACTTACTCCACCAATTAAAAATAAAAACATTCTTTTCATTTAGATACCTCCTGTTTATATTATATTTTGAGAGTTTTTTTGACCTAAAACCCCAATGCTGTTCACTTAAGAAAATTATTTTTTTAAACTTTGATTGAAATTAGAAATAGAGCTTGGATAGATAAGACTCAAAATAGAAATTTTAATCACAACTCCTTAATTAAACAGCATTACCTAAAACCCCTTATTATTATTTTTCTTTTATTATCATCTAAAAGGTCATGATTTTTATGGGTTAACCCATATTCCACTTTTAGGAACTACTACTAGAGATGAATCTTCAGGAATATTACTAAGATCTCTTAAGTCCGCTCCATAAATAAAAATAAAACCATTTCCCACTCTTCTTGAACATGAAAAAAGGCAAACTTGAGGGGGAATTATAATATAGGTCAAAAATTCATGAAACCTCTCATAATTTCTTTTTTTTTACAGGCTCGAACATCAAATAAAACTATATGCCTTATTGTATTACATTCAAATAAAACTAGTGTTAAGACAGTTTAATTTTCACTATTTTTTTCAAACATGACATTTTGAAAATTTTCATATGATTTCTTTTTGTGAAATTCCAATTTATTTGTGCATTTATTTATATGAATACAATACCACACAAAATTAACTTAATTAATTTGTCATGACACTATGGGGGATTTATAAAACATTTTTGGTTTATATATTTGAAATAATATGTTAGTCCAAGACCACTTGAATTTATTATTGTTCATCCTTTATAAATATTTCTCCAAAATTAAGTATTTATCAAATGAAGTTCATTTATTTTTCTTAACATACAATAAACTAAAGTAGAATTTATCATTAATATGGACTTTTTATAACCTATCACGATATTATATTAACTTTAATAATATAAGACATCTGTTTTAATCATGATTTCTTTTGATTTGGCTTAAAAATCTTCCTAATCATATATTTCTAATACAACTGATATTCACATGTTTTTTCCTATTACATATGGGGTGGATTCATCAGAATTATAATTAAAATCCAAAAATCATAAAACAAGTATTCTATTTAATAACCCCCCCCACCTATATATTTAGTTTATCGCCTTTAAAAACCATGCCATTGGTTTCATGCTCTAAAAATACATATAATATTAAACATACTTCTTTTAAATATAATAATATAGTTTAAAGAAAATTAAAACTCTTAAAAACAAAGTAAAAAAAAAATGGGGGAGAGGGCAATACTGTCAAATTAAGGATTTGTGATTAAAATTTCTATTTTGAATCTTATCTATCCAAATTCTATTTCTAATTTCAATCAAAGTTTAAAAAAATAATTTTCTTAAGTTGACAGTACTGGTAGTAGATAAAATGAACTTATTTTAAGCAACGAATTTTTTAAAGTTTACTATTTATTTTAATATAGTGTAGCACTTAATTTTTAACACAAAATCAAAATATTACCATTAAAATTAAAAATTATTATTTTTTAAATAAATATTTAATATTTACTAAATTATTAAACAAAAATCTAATTATTCTTTACAAGATGTCTGATCATTCTGAAAAATCGATGCCTTATTTGAAGGTATTTATCAATAAAAAATAATCAATCATGACACTCAACTAAAAGTACAAGTTAAATAATGATATTTACTAATTTAGGATCTTTAACATCGAAAGATTTAAATACTATGGGGATTATATATTTAATTGGATGATTTAA
>JAISZW010000128.1 GCA_031284445.1 Candidatus Methanovirga basalitermitum
CCCCCCCCGATTAAGTATTCTGCAGACATTAAGTCAATACACCCAGCCATATGAGTGTTAATGTCAATATTAAACATTAAAGCAGGATCTTCTCTAAAGACTATATCTACATCAAAAGAAAGAATCTTATCTTCTTGAATTATTTTAGGGGTTTGTAATCTTCATAAAACCACTGTTGATCATGCGTGTGAATCGACATTATCAAAATCGTGATTAGCAATCTTAAAGATTATTTCATAGTTATCTAGCTTATAAACTTTTTTAATAATTTGTTTAAATGAAAAATTTGGTTCTTTATCGATGATACAGTAAATGTTATAAAAATTGTTTGGATTAGTTTTCGTTAGCATTTGTGTAATGGTTACGATTGCTTTCTTTCAATAATTTAAATCAAAGCAAAATAAAATATTAATTTTATTCATGTATATTGATAATTATATTTTATTAATAGATTAATGTTTGATTTTTTTAGAAATCTCTGATACCAAATTTTCCTTATCTTTATTAAGAACTAGCAATCCATTTTTGCTTAAAACAACTGCTACATTATCAAGCCCGATAACCCCAACATTCATTTTGGTAGTATTATAGATAAAAGTATTATTATTTTCCAATTCATAAATGTTGTTTCCTTTTACTACATTTGTTTTTGATTCTCCAAGTACTGAACATAACGAATTGTATGTTCCTAAATCAACTCAGCTAAATGAAATTGGAAGTAGCATTACATTTTTGCTTTTTTCCATCAATGATTTTTCTATAGGAGTTGATTTTAATGTTGTATAGAATTTTTCTACTTTGTTATTTGGCAAAGAAAATAATTTTGAAATATCATTTGAGACTTCAAAATTTATTTTTTTAAAGTTTGATACTAAATCATTTATTGAAGTTAGGAAAAATCCCTCATTTCAAAAATAATTAGGTTTTTTATATAAAGTTTTAGCAACTTCTAGTGATGGTTTTTCATGAAACTTAATAACTTTATATAAATGATTATTGATTTTCGTAGTTTGCACATAACCATATTTTACACCTGAGTACGTTGGTTTTTTTCCACCAATAATTATTACACCTTTATCTTTTATAGAAAATGCTTGTTTAATTGAACTAATAAATTTTTTCTCATCATCAAAAATGTGGTCGGCATGTATAAATAAAATTCTATCATCATCTTTTTTATTATTGAAGTAATTCTTAATATGTCTTGCTGCAAGCAATGTGCAATTAGTTGTACCTTTTCTACATGGCTCAATAATCATTCTGTCTTTATCAAATCCGTTAAGTTGCTTAAGCATTTCAGTTGCATGAGATTTTTCACTAACTATAAATATATCTTTTGCAACTTTTTGTAGAAGTTTATATGTATTTTGAATAAGGGAATTATTACCATCTAATTTAAGAATTTGTTTTGGTTTTAAAGGAGTTGAAAGTGGTCATAATCTGCTCCCTTCGCCACCTGCTAAAATACAAATAATCATTACATAGATAATTATAGTTACTTAAAATTTTATATTTTTATTTTTTGGTTCATTAATCACCTCTAAATATTTTTCATTTGTGATATAGAAGTCACCAGTATATTTATTATCATATTTTTTATAAATTCAATTATAAATTTTTATAATTAATTCTTCTGCGTATTTTGATTCACTATATGATTTTTTCGTAGATAAGTTAGTACCACTATCGATGTAGTAAAATGTATGTTTTGTGCAAAATGCTACTTCGGATTATTAAGTAATAATTGTGTAGATGTAAATCTATCAGAATGTCATCTTAATTCTGCAGGAAAAAATAAATTACATTGTTCAACAAATTCATATATATATTTTATTACACAAACAAGCAAACCCACATTTCTTAAAATATTTTTTTAATGTTGTTCTTTTATTAAATCTATTTCTCCATTTGCCTTTATATAGGGTGTCTTTCCTTCACCATATTGTTTTACTAATTAAAATATCTGTATCATCTTTTATACACTTAAACATTGTGCTAAATGCAGTAGGTGCATAATAATCATCTGCATCCAAAAAACAACATCATTTAGTTTATACTTGTTTTAATAAATTTTCTGTACCAACACTTATACCTTTATTTTCTTGGTTGATGATTGTCATCCCCCCCTAGTTGCTTTTTATAATCCATTAATATTTGTAGTGTGCCATCAGTACTACCATTATTGCAAACTATTATTTTAATAAATTTTTGATCATATGTTTGCTTAAGTATGGAATCAATTGCTTTTTTAATTGTTTTCTGGGCATTATAAGCAGGAATTAATACACTTATATCATTATTCATAAACTTATAATTATTATATGACATCTGCATCTTCTATAAAAGTTGACTTGGTCTATACCTGAGTCGATGGAACTGATCCGGTTTTTAGAGCCAAAAAATTAAAAGCCGCTGGTAAAAAATATGATGAAAAAGCTGAGATTAACGGAAAACACCATATTATGCAGGCTGACGAGCTTAAATATTCTTTGCGATCAGTGGAAAAAAATATGCCATGGATTAATAATATTTATATTATTGTTGATAACCAAACTCCCAATTTTATTAATCTTAAAAATGAGAAAATCCATATAGTGGATATGAAAAATTTTTTCCCAGCTGATGCATTGCCGAATTTTAATACAAATTCAATTGAAACCGTGATGGGGAAAATAAAATGTCTGTCTGAGTATTTTATTCTTGCTAGCGATGATATGATGGTTAATAAACCCCTTGGTATTGATTACTTCTATTCCAAAGATTTAAAACCAATTATTCATGTGTGCAATAAGCGTAGCAAAGTAACCGATTGGTTCACTATTTGTACATATATATGCAATGCCGAAGTAAATGGTAAAGTGGTATTTCCGTATATTCAAGATTGCCACAACATGACTCCACATGTAAAGAGTGATTATAATGATGTAATTTTTAATGGTAAATATAAAAGACAATTTGAGAATACAATTTATAGTCAATTTAGAAGTTATTTTAATATTCAAAGAATCCTTGTTTATTTAATTTTAAAAAAAGAAAATAAAGTTATATTTAAAAATCTTGGAACAGAGAACGGCCCAAAACGATGGAAAGATCAATTATATTGTGAAAACTCAAATAAATATTTGGTGAAATTATTTAATCCAAATCTCTTTTGTTTGAACGCTAGCACTAAACAAAACGAAAGAGAAATTAAAAGTGTAAAAAAATTTTTTGAAAAGAAATTCCCTAATAAAAGTAGTTTTGAGAGATAATTTTTTCTAATTTAAACATATTGACTATTAGCATAGTAACCTGCCAACATTAATTTTACAATAATGTTATATCAATTACTTTAAATTATTACGAGCAAGAATATCAAAAATCTTTTCATCATTCTCTTCTAATTTATCAATTCGTTTATCTAATCCATCAATTCTTTGATTAACTACTGCAAATCCTGCACGCATTTCTAAAGCTAAATTGTTAACAGTACCTGCTAATTGATTAACAGTACCTGCTAATTGATTAACAGTACCTTCCAATTGATTAACAGTACCTCCCAATTGATCTAATTTTGTTCCTTGTTTCTCAACAATAGTTGCCAATTGATTAATTGTCATTCTTGGTTTTTTAGGTTTTCTTTCCCCACCACCAATTGT
>JAISZW010000154.1 GCA_031284445.1 Candidatus Methanovirga basalitermitum
CTTTGATTTTAAATTCAAAGGATATTATCCTTTAATTTTTAGTTAAATAGCAATCGGATTTTTATCTATATGGATTTAACTTTGTTTAAAAATTTAAAGTAGTTCAAGATTAATTTTTAGATTTAAATAAGTTTTAAGTTGTACTTTTTGAAACTACTATAATATACCTTTCAGATTCACCAGATACATTTTTTTATGTCTTGAATTTTTCATGAAAATGAGACACCTTGATATAAAATATATAAATTCATTATTATATTTAAACTTTTAGTCTTAAAGTTAACTTTATCATGTGTACTTTTAATTTAGTATCATGGTTAATTGTCGTACGGGAAAATACTTCTAAATAAGGGATCATGGAATCTCTAAAATAAGATTCATTGCTACATAGTTAAAAAAATATAATAACTTGTGGTGTAAAAGTGGAAAAATCACAACTAATAAACTTTATTGGCAAAATGATGGAAGATTCTGGATTTAAGATCTATAAGAATTTTAAAGCATCTGAAATGATTATAGATATATATGGAGTTCTTCCCACATTAATGGGCGATTTTGGAGTAATTGTCACATGTAAAAATCATGAAAAAGAGTTGAATGTTGGAATAGAGACTTTAAAAGATATGGAAATGGTAGGTAGGAGATTAAAAGCTTCAAAAATAGCTATTGTCACGAGTTCTTCGTTTTCATCCCAGGCAATTAATTATGGAACAAAAAAAGACATCAAACTAATTGATAGAGAGGATTTAATAAAATTTGCTAAGAAGTTCTCTGAAGAAAACAATCAAACAAGTATTGAAAGCATCCCTTCATCTAACAATGATGAAAATCAAGAATCTAATTTTAATCCTCGAAGTGCTTCTTTTAGAAAAACCAATAGAAATCCTATGCCTAAAAAACTAAAAAATGATTCAAATGCGAAAAACAAAAGTAGATTAAGTTCAATATTTTCAAAAAGTAATCTACCTCCAAAGAACGTGACACGAGACACTCTTAACAATGAACCAAAAAAAAGAAAATTTAAGTATGGAACAATATTAAAAGCTATTTTAAATAATATCATCATAATGATAATTGTCGTTGTTTTATTATCTTATTTCATCCCATACACTCTTGAAAAGGTAGGTATACTTCCTGGAAGAGGAATAACAGGCATAATCAAAATGTTAATATCTTTAATTTTGTCATATGGGTTGGTTTTGTTATTGAACAAAAATAAGATTGTATTGATAATAAAAGGAACTATTGTATTCTTCATTTCAGTTGCAATTTTGATTATTTTAATATTGTTTTATAAACCCTAAAATAAGATATAATTTAAAATAAATAATTAAAAAATGGTTCCGACGCGATTCGAACGCGTGATCCCCTCGTTGTAAGCGAGGTATCATACCCCTAGACCACGGAACCAAGAACAGTAATTTTATGTTTTGAAAGTATATAAAGTTTTCCCTCAAGTCCAACTCTGTCAACTTAAGAAAATTATTTTTTTTAAAACTTTGATTGAAATTAAAAATAAAGCCTTGATAAACCAAGATCTTAAATAGAAATTTTAATCAAAAATCCTTAAGTTGATAGCATTGACCAAGAACAAAACTTTAAATAATAGTTAGTATAAAATAGTAATGTAAATCTATATTAACAATTAATATTTTAAAAATGTGGTTTAATGTCAAAAAAAGATAAAATTTCGCTTCCTGCATCAGGAGCAGGTTTAGTAAGATATTTCGATGAGGAAAGCACAGGACCTAAAGTAAGCCCAGAGCAAGTTGTGGCAATAACAATTGTTTTAGCTATTCTTTGTATTATTTTAAGATTCTCAAGTTCAGGTTAACTTCTATTTTTTTAAATCTTCAATTCCTACAAAGTTTAGAGTCATGGAAAAGGATTTCATCCAATTGATAATCATCCCAATTTCTTTTATCTAAAACAATTTCCAATTCTTGAGGAGTTATAAGTGGTTTTTTATACATTAAAGAATCATCAATAGCTATTCGAGGGCAAGCAGTAACAACAAACCCTTCTATATCTAAATATGGGAGTAAAATATCTGGGTTTATGTTATCCACTAAGATTAAATATGCTTTTTTACCTTCGTCTTCCAAAATTTTTTCAATTTCCTTTGCTAAATTAATCCTATATTGACCATCCTTAGAAGATACTAAAATACCCCAAATATCTACTTCTTTAGCTTTTACAATTCTTGCAAATCTAATTCTTAATATCTCATCTGCCAAATCCTTAATATCGCTTACTTCAGATGTATAAGGATCCACAGCTATGACTGTTGACTTAGTAAAAAGATGAATGCCAAGAGGATGGAATTTACCACTTCCAAGAAATAGGTAAGCTTCAGCACTTAAATCTTTAATAGATGAAAAATTACATCCTAAAACTTGACCTTTTCTTGTTGATTTTGAAGAGCCAAGAACAATTTCTTTCCCATTATCTTCCAAAAAATCTTTAATCTCATCTAACAACTGAAGATGTTGGGTAGTAGTCACAATAGCTATTTTAGAGTAATTTTCTAATGGTTTCAATGATTTTTCAAGAACTTCATTTATTTTAATATCCACATGAGCTTCAACAAAAATAATAGGAACTTTATATTTTAGAGGAAGTGAAGTATGACCATAATGAACAATTAAATCAACCATATCCATCATCTTAGAATCTGCTATATCACATGCTCCAAAACAAGGATCTCCAGAAATAATAACATTAACTTGGGTTTTAGATTTAATTTCATCTGCAATAGCAGTTGACTTAGTTTTAAGACCTTCAGGAAATTGTAATCCCACATTCTTAGCATTATACTTCTTAATTTCTTTTATAACATTTTCTATTTCCATATTATAATTTGACATTGAAATCCTCATAGTGGTTGAACTACTATGAGCTAAGGAGCTCATAGATTCCATTTTTAAGATCATAATGGATCCTTCCAGGTAGTGAAGTTAGTTCCTAACTCCTTAAAAGTTCTGTTTTTGATGTTAATAGCTACATTTATATCTCTATCATTAGCTTGACAATTAGGACAAATCCATTTACGAGTAGATATTTCTAAATCTTTGTTGATATATCCACAACTACTACATTCTTTACTTGTATTATTTTTATCCACTATTTGCAGAGTAGTGTCTTTATACCAATCTAATTTGTATTTCAATTTAGAAACAAAAATACTCGCCCGATAATACAACTTTTTAACTTTATTTCTACCTCTATCTACTTCATTATGGTAGGATTTGAAATTAATATTTTCAATAGCTATATTATCATACTGTTCAATTAATTTAGTTGTGATTTTATTCTCCCAATCATCAATGAGATGTACGATATTTTTTAAGCTTATCTATCTTATTTTTGAGCTTATAGTATTTATTAGACCTGAGAGTTTCACCTGACAATTTACTTTGAAGCTCATTTATTGTTGCATTCAAACCAAAATTAATAGTAGGTTGAAAAACTTCACCCGAATCAGATGTCCAGAAAGCTTTTTCTCCTCAGTCTAAACCTAAAACTTTCTCTGTTTTAGGTTTGCTACTTATTATTACCTTTTTAAAGATAATAGAAGCATAATACTTATTATTTACCAGACTAACAGTTATTTGTACTATAGGATAATCCTTAAATTTACCTATTTTACCTCTGAAAGCCACAGCACCTATTTTAGGCAGTATGGTTCTATTACCTTCTATTTTACCTGCACCTGTGAAATTATATGATTTCTTACTATTATGAACACTTTTAGGTTTTACATATCCAAATCCTGATTCATGAAAAAAAGTTTTTTTTAGCTTTTCGGTAAGTTCTATAGACTGAACTCATTATTTGACTATCTGCTAAGCGGTCTAAATTATTTTTAGAAGCTGTTATTTGTTGATTTAATCTTAGATTATATTTAGTTCCAGGTTCTATAATCAGCTTACCCAAATATGTTACTTTCTTGAACCATTTCTCTTGAAAATATATTGTATTCCAAGCTATCTATCATATCTAAAACAAAGACCAAAATAATCTTTAGTTTCTTGATTAGGATAGAGATGAAGTTGAATTCCTTTATTTGCTTCTTTGATTTTCGATATATTGTTTGATGATATCCAATCGTAACCCCTCTAGTTGAAGTTATGAAATATCCTATCTTCCAAAAAGCATTTTTCCATAACTGTTCTTTAACTTCAGAATATTCTTCTTTGATTATTCTACTTGACATTGTATTATAGTGTATAGCAAATTTTTCAAGATTACAATCTGGTTTACTACTAAAGCAAATATGTATATGATCATAATCATGTTCCATATCTTGTATTTCTAAATTAATATCAAGGTGTCTGATCATTTTGAAAAATCGATGCCTTATTTGAAGGTATTTATCAATAAAAAAGAATCAATCATGACACTCAACTAAAAGTACAAGTTAAATAATGATATTTACTAATTTAGGATCTTTAA
>JAISZW010000159.1 GCA_031284445.1 Candidatus Methanovirga basalitermitum
CCCCCCCCCCCTATAGTAGAAAGTAATGTTTTCACGGGAAACATACTATATTAATAGAAGAAGTGTACAGGTGTCAACCGAGAATAAGCTTGATAAGTGATGGATTAAAGACAATATAAAAAGAGTGGTAATATTTGGGGTTGAAACATCAAAGATGTATATTTCATATCATGAATGTTGCAGGGAGAAAGTAAAAAGGTATTTAAAAAGAATTAAAGATGATACAATCACTAAAATGTCATTTGTACGATATTTGACAAGGGGATAAACAATATATTCAGAACTTATGAAGAAAGAATGTTTAAACAGGTAAGCTATTATTAGATAAATATGATAGATTACCATCTGTAATAATAAGAGTTCAGCAAGAAGATAATTTTTAACTTTGAAAGTCTTACAGTTCACTATTGATAATTTTTATATCTAAAACATCGAATTAGGCAGAGTAAGACTAAGAAATCAGAAATTAAAAGTAAATTTAAGACAATTACCAAAAATCGAGATTTTTGTAATTATGAAAATCAAAGATTTTCAGTAATTGAGGGGTTTATTGGAGTATTTAGCTCTCTTTGGGAAATGAAGTAATATAAGGAAAAACTCCACAATTTTTTACAGGCTCGTTATAAGTATATTTATATTAAAAGTTAATAGTTAAATTATATGATTTTTAATTGATATCAAAATAGAAGCTATTAGATATGGGTAATATGATAGAGAAGTTATTATCTTTATTAAAGAATAAAGAAATTATTTTATATTTAGTTTTTGGTGTTTTAACAACTATTGTTAACATGATTTCTTATAAAGTTTTAATTGACTTATTTAATATTTATTATTTAATATTAAACATCTTTGCATGGTTTATTTCAGTAGTGTTTGCTTATGTTACAAATAAAATTTGGGTATTTGAAAGTAAAAATATGAAAATATATTTAGAATTTGGTCTTTTTATGGGTGGAAGAATCTTCTCTGGAGTGGTAGATAATGGCTTAATGTATCTATTCATCAGTATTTTAGGATTCAATGTTTATATTATAGGTTTAAGTGTTGCAAAACTGATTACACAAGTATTTGTGGTTATTTTAAATTATGTTTTAAGTAAAGATGTTGTGTTCAAATAATATGAAGATGATGAAGATGAATTTAGTTAGTGTTAGTGTTCCATGTTTTAATGAAGAGAAAACAATTCCACTATTTTATAATGAGATTTTAAAGGTTTTTAAAGATAAAAAATATGATTTGGACTTTGAAATCATTTTTATTGATGATGGATCAATGGATGATACATTTAAAGTTATTAAAGATCTTTCAATGGAGGATGAAAGAGTAAAGTATATTAAATTTTCAAGAAATTTTGGAAAGGAAGCAGCAATATATGCAGGATTAAAAAATAGTAAAGGAGATTATATTGTAACAATGGATGCTGACCTTCAAGACCCACCAGCATTACTAACTGAAATGATAGATTACATTAAATCTGGCTATGATTGTGTTGCAACAAGAAGATTCACAAGAAAAGGTGAGCCTATTATACGTTCATTGTTTTCTAAGCTTTTTTACAGAATAATTAATAGATTAGGTGATGTTCAGATTGTTGATGGAGCAAGGGATTATCGTATGATGACTCGAGTTATGACTGATTCTGTTTTGAGTCTAAGTGAATATAATAGGTTTTCAAAGGGTATATTTGCATGGGTAGGCTTTGAAACTAAATATTTAGAATTTGAGAATATTGAAAGAGAAGAAGGTGAAAGTAGTTGGTCTTTTTTAAAACTTTTAAAGTATTCTATTGAAGGAATCGTCTCATTTTCAACCTCTTTATTATCGATTTCAACAGTTTTAGGAATTTTACTATCTGTGCTTTCCATATTAATGATATTGATTATAATAATCGATAATTTACTGTTCCGTAATCCTGTACCTGGATGGGCTTCAACTGCATGTTTAATTTTATTTATTGGTGGAATACAGCTATTTTGTATAGGTTTGCTTGGTTTATATCTCTCAAAAACCTATCTTGAAACTAAAAAAAGACCTATTTATATAAGCAAAGAAGAAAAATTGTAAAATAAGGAATTTCTATTAACTTAGCATGGTGTCTCAAATAAAAAATCATATGAATATTTGTAGCTATTTAACAGAATATATCATCAAATCTTATTTTTTTCAAAAATATAATTAAAAATAATTCTTAAAATAGAGAAAGATTTGTTTTCTATCTTTAAAAATAAATTTTTTAAACTAAATATGTTTAACTAAATCCCGTTTTTAATTCTATGGATATAGTGAGCTTGTAAAAAATTGTGGAGTTTTTCCTTATATTACTTCATTTTCCATGAATAGAGTTAGATACTCTAATAATCCGCCAATTACTGAAAATCTTTGATTTTCATAATTACAAAAATTTAAGAAAATCATAGATTTTCTAAATTACAAAAATCTTCGATTTTTGGTAATCTTCGATTTTTGGTAATTGTCTTAAATTTACTTTTAGGGAGGGTATCAAGAAATATAAAATCCATTTTTTAGTCATGATGATTATGAGGTCTATCACCAGAATTTTTGGCAGGACATTTATTTTTAGGGTGTTAGAAATTAAGTGAATTTCCAAGCATTATCCATGCTTATTTCATATCATACCTCATTTCACACATCTTTAAATCTAAAAGTACATCATAATTAGTCATGAAAATAAAAATAAATCCAGTATTAACTATTAATACTTGAATACAAGACCATATAAACCAGCTAAATCTTGGACAAAATATAGATAGATTTTTAAGGGCTTTATTCTGATAATAGTAGTTAAAATCTTATAAATATCAATGAATAGAATTATTAAAGCTTTAAAAATGTTAAAGATACTCATTAAACATGGGTTTTGTTTTAAAGTATTTTTACTATAAGTTATTTTTTGCATATTCAACGGAGCTTAAATATTCATTTGTTAATTATATCAGAATTGGATATTAAGTATTTTAGTTTAAATTCCAATATAAAAATATACTTTTAGAAAATAGCATGATTAAAGCCTTAAAACATGGCGAAATAGATTGTTCATGCTTTGATTTTTGTTCAAAATCTAACACCCTATAATTATAGGGTGTTAGAAATTTAGTAAATTTTCGATCATTTTCCATGCTGTAGCATGATTCATATATATTGGAGTCTAAAAGTACACAGTATTTAATCATGAAAATTGAAATAAAATCAATATTCATTCTTAAATTTAAATAAAAGAACGTATGAATATTGTAATTTTTCAACAAATCTTAAATAATTTTTTAAAGATTATATTCCAATAATAATCATTATTATCTTATTAATATTATAAATACAATTTAATAAACTTTAAAAACATTAAATATAGTGGACGAAATAATGTTTTTAATTTTTGAAATTTGAAAAACTATCATTTTTTTTAGTTAAATTTTTGATTAATAAATTTATAATTTGTATTTTTAAAAATTAAGGGTAAAAATCA
>JAISZW010000211.1 GCA_031284445.1 Candidatus Methanovirga basalitermitum
AGAATTAATTCAATTTTAGAAGACCAGATTGGGAATTCTATTCAAATGAATTTTTGGATACACTTAAAATTATCAAATAAAACAAATAATATTGATGGTTGTTTAGTGGCTATTCCAAATGACTTTAATTCAAATGAAATCTTAGTAAAGGTTTGAAGTTTGAATATTTTCAATACAATGATTGCTATTTAATTTTAAAGACATGGCTTGAATAACTAATTTTTTGGTTTTAATTTGTTCATTAATCCTGATTTTCTTGCAAAGTGGAATAAATAGAGTTGTGCATAGCCAGCATATTCCTTAAACTTTTCCATTCCAAATGTTCTCACTTTTTCCACTTTAACATCCTCTTCATCAAAATATAAATATGATATTATCCTTTTTATCCAAACATCAGAAGGAAAAGCTTCAGTAAATCCATAACCATAAAGAAGAATACAATCAGCTACCTTAGGACCAATTCCTGGAATTTTAATAAGTGTTTCAAATGCCTCATCAAAATTCATACTTTTAATATCTAATGGATTGATTTTTGATGAAAATATTTTACTTGCCTTCTTTACATAGGATGCTCTATAACCAATTCCACAAGCTTTAAGATTATTTATACAGTTTTCAATAGTTTTTTTGTTGTAACCTTCACTTTCAGCTATTTCATCCTCATAAGTATTGGATAGAATTTTAGGATTGGGGAATGTATAAAAAGTACCTGAATGAAAGTTGTAACTTTTACCCCATTTAGATGAAATTGTATCTATAGATTTAGTCCATCTAACAATTGAGTTATTAGCAGAAGTTATGGATGAGATGATAGATTCAAAAGGGTTTTGAGTTAGGAATAATCGAAGACCATTACAAAATTTGATGGTTGATTCAAGTTTTTTATCTTTTGATAAAAATTTGTAAAATTTGATTAAATCAAAATTTAAATCATATATTTTAGCTATTTCATTATGAATTAATTTCTCGTTAATATCATGGTTTTCATTCAATAGTTCGTAGTTAACTTCAAGATGATTAAAACTATTTTGAGATACTTTTAGAAGAATGGGGGTTTCATTTATTAGACATACATTACAGTATTCATTTTCTATTAACTTCCATGAAGGTTGTGAAGTTTGTCCAGATTCTTGAGTAAGTTGTAGGTTAATTTTGTAATCCAGTTTCATTTAAACACTTTTTTGTTTTAATTAACATAATATCTTTTAGGCATTGTAAAAATTTACATGATGGTATATATGGTTTTTTAAGTATAGTTTATAGTACTTTACTCAACTTTTATAACATATTCATCTTCATAAAAATCTGTGGTATCTTTTGGATTAGGATTTAAGTCACGAATGATTTTAAAATAACTTAATCAAATGTTAAAAAAGTTTGTTGAAATGTTTAAAGATGAAATAAGTACTGAACTTGTTAGAAATGTGTTTACCTGTTTTAGACTTCTCAGGGCAATAAGTTGTTTTGCTAATGAAATAGTAAAATATCAATGCTGTCAACTTAAGGATTTTTGATTAAAATTTCTATTTTGAATCTTGGTTTATCAAGCTTTATTTTTAATTTCAATCAAAGTTTAAAAAAATAATTTTCTTAAGTTGACAGAGTTGGTAAAATATAGCAAAATTAATTAGTAACATTTAAATAGTTAGTAATCCATAACAGAGAATGTAGATGAATAGTACTATCTATAGATATATACATCACTATATAAACTATAATGTTATTATTTGTCTATTTAAAGCTGTTTAAGAATTTATTATTTTTTGAATTTCATTTTTAAAATTTATTGAAATTTTTAATCATGAAATAAGGAATTTTAAAGATTCTTGATATGAATAGGCTATTGGACAGTCTTAAACTGTCCAAAAATTAACTTATTATATGTAATGAGTAAGGAAGTGATCAAATCTCGAGAGTGAATAAAAAAAAATTTGTTGCATTAGGATTAATAGTCCTGTTAAGTATAATGCTGATTATATCCTCACCATCAGCATTTAATATGGATAAAAGCAGTTCTACTAACTATTTTTCTGGTGATACTGCATATAATCTGAGTGCAAAACCATATATAAATGGTGGTACTGGACACATAGTAATAAGTCTTACATCTCCTGTAGATGCTACTAAAACTTTCATTATCAATGGAAGAAAAATATCTTTAAACAACAATAAGAGTTGTGAATTGAATACTACTGATTTTGAAATTCCTTCAGGTGGTGCCGTTAGAACCTTAGAAATTAATGAAGAAAATAGTGATGATGTTGTTACTTTGAATGTTGAATTTGAAAGTAATGGAAGTATTAAAGGCAATAATACCATCATCCCATCAACATCTAATATTTCTAAATTAACACCATTCGCTTCATCATACGGGGCATGGTTAGATAATGATGAAGGAATTATGAAAGAATGGTTGGCACAAATAAAAGACTACACTTGTGGTCCTCATACAATTGTTAAAAGTATATACAATTTTGTAGGAAATGAGTATAGTGAAATGTCTATTGCCACTAACTATGGTCATGTAATCGGTGAAGATGGTACAAGTCATGAACAATTAGAAGGTATTTATAGTGAGGCTGCACATAAAGCTGGGTTTGATATAAGGTTCAATTGGTATTCATTAAATGAAATTGGTTGGGGTGGTATTCGAGATGCTGTAAATGACCAAAATAAAAATGTGATTATCCATGATTTATATAAAAATACTTGGGGACATTATGAATTTATCCTTAATGTTAATACTAACAGTAAATTTGTTAGATTAGATAATTCTCTCCCAGCTACTAGTGAACCTTGGGGTGGCTGGATTGAAGATAGAAGTTTTGATACAATGCAGCAGTATATGAGTGGTATTAGCCAAAAAAGTGTTCTTGTTGTTACCCATTGGTATTATTAGATCAATGAACTTTAAACAAGTTTTTAAAAAAGAAGTAAATTTAAAGGTAGGGAAGTGTTTAAACTTCTCTAAATTCATTTCATAAAAATTTTGATCAAATTTTCATTTTTTCATGTCTATTTCTGATAATAAATTTATTATAAATAAAAGGTGGGTAGCAATTATTTTCCCTGTCTTTAAATGGGTATAAAACTTATCCAACATGTAGTAATGCATAAACATGAATAAAATAATGGTTCTTTCCCGATTTTAGAATTGTTGCCCAGTCTCAATAATTTGGTAATTATATGATATACAATGTTGAAGTGAAGATCACACTTAAAAAAGGCATGCTAAATCCAGAAGCAAGTACAATCGAAAGAGCCTTAGACTTATTAGGTTATGAAGTAGAAAATACTAATAGCTACAATACAATCACATTTCAAATGGAAGATGAGAGAAAATCAGAAATAATGAAAAAAGTTGAGGATATGTGTCAAAGACTCTTAACTAATCCAGTAATTCATGATTATGAGATTAATATTTCATAATTTAGATTATAATAACTTTAAATTGTTAATTCAAAATTTTAGATTAAGTGTTTATTATATATTGATTTTAATCTAACAAATAATTATTTAAGAAAATAATTAAAGGTTTTATAGATACTATAGTGATTAATCATTATATTAAAGTTAAGTGATTTAAAATGAAAATTGGAGTTATTAGATTTCCTGGTTCAAATTGTGATAGAGATGTTTATCAAGTAATTAAATCGGTGGGTGGAGAAGTTGAATATGTATGGTGGAATGAAGATAACCTTAACTATCTTGATGGTATTGTAATACCTGGAGGTTTTTCTTATGGAGATTACTTGCGAGCAGGAGCTATTGCATCTATTACACCAGTACTTGAAGGAATTAAATCCCTTGTAAAAGAAGAGAAACCAGTTCTTGGAATATGTAATGGTGCTCAGATATTGGCTGAAGTAGGACTTGTTCCAGGAATTTTTACTGTAAATGAAAATTCTAAGTTTATATGTCAATGGGAAAATTTAAAAGTTAAAACAAACAGGACTCCATTTACAAAAAACTATAAAAAAAGTGAGATTATTAAGATGCCAATAGCTCATAGTGAAGGTAGATATTTTAATCAAAGTATTGAATTGCTCAAGGATCAAGACCAGATCGTGCTACAATTTACAGAAAATAATCCTAATGGGTCATTAAATGGGATTACAGGTGTTTGTGATGAATCTGGATTAATATGTGCTATCATGCCTCATCCAGAAAGAGCCTCAAATAAATTACTTGGCTCAGATCATGGCTTAAATTTTTTTAAAGGAATGTTATGAGTGACCTATAAAGTTTTTCTTTATAATTGTTTAAAAAGAATTTACTTATTTTTAATCATTAATTAATTCATCAGATAGCTTAATAATTTAAATCTAAAATATATTTCTAATCTTAAATTTTTTTCCTTTACTTTCAATTAGGTCGTCTATTAATTTTTCTCGATTTTTTTCTTAAATGAACTAATAGGTATTAAAAACTCTCCAAGTCGTCTAATAAATATTTATGGTTAATGTTTCCATATAAACTCTTCTTCCTGGAGTATATATCAAAATTTGTCTAATAAATATTTATAGTTAATGTTCTATTTATATATTTTTTAAAATAATTTTTTCTATAAATTCTTAAATTTTATACTGTAAAGAGATAAAGTATAAATATTTATTAGACAAATCTTTAATAGAAGTGAACAACAATTATTTTTTTTCTATCTTTAAATAACTATAAAAGTTATCCAAGATGTATAATGGAATTATGCTTTCATATGATAAAAATGGTAGTTTTATTGGTTTTGGAATTGTCACCCAATTTTATAGTAATATAATAAAAATAAGAAAAAAGATTAGAGATAAAATAGAAGAAAGATAAGGAACTCTATAAAATATGTCAACTAAAGTAGTAGATACAAACTTTTTGAAAAAAAATTATTCCTATATATTATTATGTTTTATTTTTATATTTTCATTTGTTTTAGACATGTACATCTTAAGCAGATATAATCTGTCTTATGGTATGGATGGTGGATATTATGATGTACAAGTATCAAATGTATTAAAAAATGGAGTTCCATTATGGTCTAATTTACCTATGGCATATTATTTGCTTGCTCCTTTTGTAGCCATATCTAAAAGTTCTATTTTAGGAATTAAAATTGGTATCAGTTTTTATGGTTCAATAATGGTATTTCCAGCATACTTTATATGTAAAAATATCTTAAGTGAAAACAGTTCTAAAGTACTCCCACTTCTTGCTGCTTTTTTAATGGTTGTAAATACAATGTATTTTAATTTAATTGGAGATTTTAATCAAAATTTAATAGGAACTTCATTATTTTTAATATTTTTATATATATTTATAAAATGGTTAAATGATATTACAAATAAGAAATATGCTTTAACAACAATCATTTTAATATGTATTAATCTATTTACTCATATTTATACTGGTGTATTAACTGTAACTATATTTTTATTGGTTTTTATTTTATCTACAATAATCAAAATAGCTAAAATTAAAAAAATGCCTGTATTGGAAATAAAAATAGTTTCTATCTGCATTATATCAGCTTTAGCTATTTTACCCATCATATTTTTACTTTACCCTGCTGTAAATGAAATAATTTCAAGTTTCTTAACCTCTTTATCTGGAAAAGAAAGTTCTAGTCAAATGATGGGTATGGGGGCTTCAAGTATTAATTATATTCTAACAATACCTTTTATTTTAGGATTGATAGTAACTTTAAAGATATTTATTGCTGAATTTAAGAACTATTTGGATGAAAATAAGTCAGATAAGTTCTCAAAAAAAGGAATTACAAGTGTGGTTTATTTGACTTTAAGTTCTATTTTAATAGTGTTTTCATTAGTTCAAACTGAGTTTCAAATGAGATTTGGATTATTAATCTTCATTGTCATTGCATTTTTAAGCCCATTATCTTTATACCTCCTTGAAGATTTAATAAGAAATAAATATCCTTTAAAAAAACATTTAAATCTATTAATAATTGGAATAATAGCTATTTTATTTATTTCATCAAGTGTATATACAGCATCAGGACAACTTTCAAGGTTGTCTCCAAGTATTACAGATGAACAATATAATGGCTTGTTTGAGATAAAAGAAAAATATTTAGATAATATAACTCATCCAGCCATTATATTGGTAGATGAGTATCATGGAACTTATTGGACACAATATGTTTTTAATCAGGATATAGTAACATCAGATAATCAAAGCACAGCTAAAGAAAAGTATAATGAATCTAATTTTTTTAAGATTGAAATGGATAAAAGTGGAATGGGTGGTGGTTTACAATTTAATAATAAAACTAAACCTATTTTAAATGAACAATATTCTAATCCTAATAATGAATTTCCTGCTAATGAAAGACCACATTTAAATGATGGTTTTGATAATATTACTTCTAATGGATTTAATCATGAAAGTTCACCCCTAAACAACAATTATAGTAATAATAATTTTAGATCTGAATTTAGAAATATGAATCTTTGGAATCCTTTTTTCCCATATCCATTTTTAATAGGGTTTGATTTATTTAATAATATGAATAAATCGCCTGATTTAAATAATCACAGTTTTAATGAAACTAATGTTTCTAAAAACCTTGGGAATCGAGTTAAAAAGATGTTTGGTTTTACTAAATCTGATGAAGAAATCAATGGAACTCTATTATTCTATGAAAATAATATAAAATTTTATAAATTAGATCTCTTTTAATGAAGATGTTATAATGACTGTGTATTTAGTTGGAGCAGGTCCAGGGGATCCAGAACTTATTACTTTGAAGGGAATCAATGCTTTAAAAAAAGCTGATACAATAATTTATGATAATTTAGCAAATGAAGAATTACTAAAATATGGATTTAATGCAAAGAAGATTTATGTGGGGAAAAAGGCAGGGAAACATTATAAGAGGCAAGAGGAAATAAATGAAATTTTAGTAGAGGAAGGGAAAAACAATTCTAACATTGTTCGATTAAAAGGAGGAGACCCATTTGTTTTTGGAAGAGGGGGAGAAGAAATTTTAGCATTAATGAATAATAATATTTCTTTTGAAGTTATACCTGGTATCACATCAGCTATTGGAATTCCAACAAGTTTAGGGCTTCCAGTTAGTCATAGGTCTCTATCAACGTCATTTACAATTATAACTGGACATGAAGACCCTAAAAAGAAGTTTAAACAAGTGAATTGGGATTATACTGCAGATACTTTAATTGTGCTGATGGGAGTTGGTAACATAAAAGAAAACATGAAGGAATTAATGAAGTATCGTGATGCGAATACTCCAGTATGTGTAATTGAAAATGGAACATTACCTAATGAGAAGATAATTTTCGAAACAATTTCAAATGTTGCAGATAAAGAAATAGATACGCCATCTATCTTAATTGTTGGAGAGGTTGTAAATATTTATAGAAACATTAAAAAATGAAATAATAGTTAAAAATAAGATAAATTGCTATCTTTAAATCACATGCCGAATTCATTATCAGAAGATATTACATGAAATATTAAATATAATAATCATGGAAAAGTTTCTAATTTTTTAAATAAATTTTAATCATTGATTTTCTTTATTGAACTTGTTCAATTAGAAAGTTTATGACTTTCTTTATTTGAAAAAAATTCATTCTTTAAGAACTTTATCAAAGCAACTATAATGTAATATAATTAATATATCATTTTCAAATGTCCGAATTATAATTTAATGAATATTTTTTTTCCTTTTGTATTTCTAGAGCATCTAAAGAATTTTTTTTTAAAGCGAGGTTTTAGTATTTTTTCATTTCTAAGACTATCTGCAACTCTTTCAATACCTGTTCTTAATTCCTCAATCAATCCTGTTTGATATATTATCCCAATAATCAATCTATTTCTTGGAATAGAAGGATGAGTTTCAAGTAATTCCTCTATTGAAATTCTCAGGAAACCTCCAATGTTGAAAATATGAATGTAATCATCATAAATCTTGATTGTGTTGCAACATTAGATTTAAAATAATCTCTATGGACGACTGCATTAATAATAGCTTCTTTAATAGCAATAAGAGGATATTGCCAAGTATCAGTTCTTTCAAAACGGTCTTCATTAAATTTATATAGGGTTCTATTTTTTTCATGATTCTGCAAGCCTTTGCAGGTCTGTTTTTCCGCTGTATCCGAGTGTTGTGAGTATCCCTGCTAAAAATACATGCAATATCGCTGTTTTTTTAGC
>JAISZW010000243.1 GCA_031284445.1 Candidatus Methanovirga basalitermitum
CCAAAGCAAAATCTTCAGGCATAACAAACATATCCATATTATCAACTAAAGTAATCATGAATTATAATCTATACAAAAAACTATATATACTTATGCACTATGTTAGGTTCATGAGCGAACAAATTATGAGTTGTACTTTTCAGAAATATTATAGTACCTTTTTCTGATTTCTTAAATACATCTTTCAATGTTCTTGAACTTTTCATGTAATCAGATACCTTGTTATGTAATTATAGTTTCTATTTTTTTCTTGAATTTTCTGATTTCTATAACTATAAAAGTTTAGTATCCTATGTAATCTGAACCACAGCTACATGGATGTGCCTTTTTTAATTTATCACTTTCAAATAGAAAAACATCTGTAATATCAAATTTCTTTATAAGAATTTCCAATAGTATGTACCCTAAAAAGCTTGTATCAACAACAACATTTATAAAATCTTTCTTTTTAATTAAATTTTTAATAATACTTGTGATTTCATCATAAATCTCATCCATATCATTATCCATAGAAATTATATTAGTGTTAATAGAAATTTGATTAAAAACACCATTGAACTTTATTGGTTCTTCTTTTAAGTAAAATATCTCATTTATTTTATTCGATTCATTTAAATCATACTGATTTAACATTTTTAAGCTTTTATTTATGGTATTTTTATTTAAATCATGAACATTTGTAAGAAGTATGATCATATATTTTCAATCCTGTTATCTTATTTTAATTACCAAAATTTACTAAAATAAAAAAATATTTATATAATAAATTATACATCTTACATTAATATATAAAAATTAGCTTATTCATATAATTTATTAAACTTAATTATTAATTTAACTATTGGTTCTTTATAAATCTTATGGCTTTTATAGATAAGTTCCAATTTATAGTGTAGTTAATGGAATGTCATTTTATAATAATTAAATTATTATTTTATATTTTTCAATTAAAAAACAATATAGTCAAGTTGAGGCAAATCAAATGGAAAATAATGAACAGAGCGAAAACTCAGGTGAAAATATGGATGATATAAACATAGAAAATTCGGAGGATTCTCAAAATAATGAGGTTGTTCTTGAAAACCATGATAATAATGGATCTAATCTTAATGAAAAAGGAAATATGTTTGATCATAAAAATATTATTAGTTCTAAAGATGTTAATGTACCTCCACTTCTCATCGATCAAGTTATTGGTCATGAAGAATCTGTTGAGACCATAAAAAAAGCAGCTAAGCAAAGAAGAAATATCCTTCTCATTGGTGAGCCTGGAGTTGGAAAATCAATGTTGGCTAAAAGTATGGCTGAACTTTTACCTCACGAAGCATTAGAGGATATATTGGTCTATCCCAACCAAGAAGACAATAATAATCCAATAATAAGACCTGTTCCATCAGGGGAAGGTAAAAAAATTGTCATGGCTAATAAATCTATGTTAAGGGGATACGATGAAAAGAAGACCTTTGTTATGATAATCTTAATTGGTGGAGTTTTGGTTTTAGGATTTTATTATAGTCAACCGTTTTATGCTATTATAGCATCTCTTTTAATAATTTTTATATTTATGCAAATAAAGCCTCGAACTGTTTCACTTTATCCAAAATTGTTGGTTGGTAATGAGAATAAAAAATTCGCTCCTTTTGTTGATGCTACTGGAGCTCATGCAGGTGCTTTATTAGGTGATGTAAGACATGATCCTTACCAATCTGGGGGATTAGGTACTCCATCTCATGAACGTGTAGAAGCAGGAATGATACATAAAGCTAATAAAGGTGTTCTCTACATTGATGAAATAGGTACAATGAATATGAAAACCCAACAAGAATTATTATCTGCAATGCAAGAAAAAAGATATTCAATAACAGGACAGAGCGAAACAAGTAGTGGTGCGATGGTAAGAACCCAAGCTGTTCCATGTGACTTTGTCTTAGTTGCATCAGGTAATATTCATGTTCTTGAAGGAATGCATATTGCTATGCGTTCAAGGATTAGAGGATATGGTTATGAAGTTTATATGAAAGATTCAATGGATGATACTGAAGAAAATAGGGAAAAATTAGTTCAATTTGTTGCTCAAGAAGTTAAAAACGACGGTAGAATACCTCATTTCGATGTAGATGCATTAGATGAGATCGTACGAGAAGCTAAACGAAGATCTGGTAAAAAAGATGCATTAACTTTAAAGTTGAGAGATCTTGGTGGCTTGATAAGAGCATCAGGAGACATTGCCGCAGAAGAAAACTCAAACATAGTAACGATAAAGCATGTTGAAATTGCTAAAAAATTCTCAAGAACCTTAGAACAACAGATGGCTGATAGATCTATTGCACAAAGGAAGGATTATTCTGTTTTCAGATCAGAAGGTGGAAAAATTGGTGTTGTTAATGGTTTAGCTGTTATTGGGGATAGAAGCGGTTTAGTATCACCAATCGCTGCTGAAGCAGCCCCTTCTCAAAGTAAAAATGATGGCAAAATAATAGCTACTGGTAAACTTGGTGAAATTGCAAAAGAATCAGTTCAAAATGTAAGTGCATTAATTAAGAAAAATACTGGTAGAGATATTTCTCAATATGATATTCATATTCAATTTTTACAAACTTATGATGGTGTTGAAGGGGATAGTGCAAGTGTTTCAATAGCTGCAGCAGTTATTTCAGCTATTGAAGAGATACCTCTTGATCAATCTGTTGCTTTAACAGGGTCTTTAACTGTAAGAGGGGATGTTCTTCCAATCGGAGGAGCAACTGCTAAAATTGAATCTGCAGCTGAAGCAGGTATGAGAAAAGTCATAATTCCAAGATCAAACCTAAAAGATGTCATGATTGAAAAAAAATATGAGACCCTGATTGAAATCATACCAGTTGATACTCTTAGTGATGTTTTAGAAAATATTTTAATAGAAAGTTCTGAAAAAAGTTCCTTAATTAAAAAAATGAAAAAGATTGGTAATAACTTAATCGAAAAGGCACATAATCCATTAAATGGTTATAAATCACCCGATAAATCTTAATTTTTAAAATTATTGTATGAATCTCTCGTATAATTATTTTAATCAGAATTTAATCATCGTTTAAATCTAAAATTACAATGAATAAAAGATTATAAATTATTTAATTAAAAAATTATATTCATTTATAAGATTAATAAAATAATTTAAATAAAAATAATGTAATGAAATCAATTTAAAATTTTGTCTTATTGAAAATTTATTTTCAATTTAGAAGAATTTTCTTGATATAAGAAAGTTAGGAAAATTTATTTTCCGTTTTGTTGATAAAGTGAACTTAGAGAACTTTACTTACTTTAGTAAGTTAGAGAACTTTAGTTCTCGCTGTTCTAGTTTTATTCTTCGTTGATTTAAACTTAAAAAATGGTTATTTTAAAAATTTTTTATTATTGAAAATTTATTTTCAATTTAGAAGAATTTGTTCTTAGTTTTTAAAGTTAGAAGCGGAAAATCAAAGATTTATTGCCAAAGACAATTTATGAGAATTTATTCTCTGTTTCCTAACTTATCTTCGATAACAATCAAAGTTTTCTGTATTTTAAAAAATTTAGAATATTATTTCATTAAGTTTTAAAATCATTAATTATCACTCTTAATATTTAAAAACATCTATTATAAAGGCTCTGTCAAAAATCTGGGTGATAAACTTAAAAAAATCATAATTGACTATGAGATGGATTTTCTATTTCTTAGTGTCCACCTAATTCTGCCAAATCTCGAAGCCCTATCCAAACCAT
>JAISZW010000276.1 GCA_031284445.1 Candidatus Methanovirga basalitermitum
CAGATAACTAAACATGACAATAGTAAGCAAATCTGCCCTTGTCCGTAATATTGGTTCCTAATCCATACTTAAACTTTTCGATTACTGACGAAAATATCGATTTTAAAAGTAAAGCTGAAAAATATGCCATTCGGGATAAAAATGAAATATATCAACCATAGAATATGCATTCTTGATAATGGGGAGTATATGAATGTTAAAACCATGTTTGTCCCTGTATTGTGGATAGCTTATAATCATAGGAGGCAAGGATTTAGGGAATATAAATCCAACATTAGATGATGGATGAAATCAAAAATCATCTTAGGAAGGTATAAAATGTAAAATTTGCGGTAAAAAATATTCTACTAGTTTAGGTAACCTTAAGAAAGAGAATAAAAGCTTTTTTAAAACTGTACGGGATAAAATTAGACAATCAAAGAAAAATAGAGGATGGTTCACTTAGAAAAATAGCTAAAGATGTGGATAATTTCCTAAACCTCACCATATCTCATCAATAGTTATAAATTTCCTTAAAATAGATACAGATAAAGTTAAAAAGGAAGAAAATAGGATTATTCGTAAATTGATCAATTACCAAAAATCGAAGATTACCAAAAATCGAAGATTTTTGTAATTATCAGGCTATTATGTTACAAAGAAGAGACCTTATATCAATGAAAAAAAGGAATACATAGTATTCACTCCAATGTATGCATTCATTAAATACCCTATAGCAGAAAATAATCTTTTCACGAAAAACATAGAAATTAAAATCATTAATAGATAAGTATTACAGGTGACAGCCAAGAATAAGCTTGACAAGCGATGGATTAAAGATAATATAAAAAAGTGGCAAGATTTGGGATTAAAACATTCAAAGATGCATATATTTCATATCATGAAAGTACTGCTAGATGAGAAAGTAAAAAGGTTATTTAAAAAGAACTAAAGATGATACAATCACTAAAATGTCAGTTGTACGATTATTTGACAAGGGATAAACAATATATTCAGAATTTTATGATGAAGAAGAACAGGTAAGCTATTATTAGATAAATATGACAGATTATCCATCTGTAATAATAAAAGTTCAGAAAAAGATAATTTCTAACTTTGATAAGTCTTACAGTTCACTATTGATAATTTTATACCTAAAACATCAAATCAGGCAGAGCAACATTATAGCAAGACTAAGAAATCAAAAATTAAAAGTAAATTTAAGACAATTACCAAAAATCGAAGATTTTTGTAATTATGAAAATCGAAGATTTTCAGTAATTGCGAGGTTATTGGAGTATTTAGCTCTCTTTGGGAAATGAAGTAATATAAGGAAAAACTCCACAATTTTTTACAGACTCTTTTAATAGAAAACTTTATAATAAATGGAAAATAGTTGGTAAGATAGTGGATTAAAACATTTAATTTTTTTTAGAGTCATGAATTTAACTTTTGGATATGTATTAGAATGAGGAGTTTTAAGAAAATAATTTTTGATTTATGAATTGTATACTATATGAGTGATAAGATGAAAATTGCTATAGTTTCAGGCAAAGGAGAAGGTCCTACAAAGTTAAATGCATTTGATAATGCATTATCAAATGCAGGTATTGGTGATGTTAATCTAATTAAAGTTTCAAGCATGTTAGAAGGAAATGCAGAAATAGTCTTGTTACCTGATTTAAAGCCAGGGACCATGATTCACTGTGTTTTATCAACTATTACTTCAAATAAAAAGGGAGAATCAATTCATGCAACTGTTGGAGTAGCAGTAGGTGAAAGACTTGGTTGTGTTGTTGAGAAGACAGGAGTTAATAAAGATTCTGAAGTGTTAAAAAAAGAAGTAAAGGATATGGTTGAGTACATGATGAATGGTCGTGGTGTGAAAATAGATAAATTGATTGTTGAAGAGATAAATCACACGGTTGAAAGTATTGGTTCTGTTGTAAGTTCAATAATTTATTTATCATAGACACAAAAAGAATACTATGGATATAAACTTGTTTTATCCATATGAATTTTTGTTATAATTAAGACTCATGAATATCCAATGATACGAAAGTTTGTATATTTTTCCTGAGTTATGATTTAATATTAATGTAATAGTGACACTAATGGTAAGTCTATAATTAATTTTATCCTATGAATGGTTGTTTATATCCCCATATGTCATGAGGGTTAGGGTCGAAAAATTTTAGAGGTCGCATATGAATGGATGGACTAATTTGGTAATAGCTATTATGTTTGAAATAGTCGCGACTTATTCAACAAAGGTGTCTGATGGATTTACAAAACTTATTCCTTCAGCTGTTAGTGTAATTGGTTATGCTCTTTCAGCATATTTCTTTTCATTGGCATTGAAAGAAGGAATAGATATTGCAATATCGTATGCTATATGGTCTGCTTTAGGAATTGTTTTTATATCCATAATAGGATGGTTTGTTTTTAATCAGTCATTAGATTTTTTTGCAGTTTTAGGAATAACTTTGATAATAATGGGGACTCTTGTGATTAATCTATTTTCAAAGAACTGGAGATTATAATACTATGTTTTATTACATCATATAGAAATGATCTAATTTCTTTTGAAGAATTTTATCAATAGTCCGTCTTTGAAGAATTTTCCATTAATTCCTTTAACTCTCTAATAAGATTTAATAGTGATATTAGAATATGAAAACCTATAATAAACATGAAAAAGAATTGATAAAGAACTATAAAAAGTATTATTATGAAAAATGTAGTGAATCCTTTTCTTGCCCCAGATATATGTCCATTAGATTTACCTATAGAAAAACTATTGACTAAAATGAATTCAATTGCAGTTTGGGGTATAGATTACTAAATTAATTTCAATAGGTTATGGATAACTTCAAAAAATCAACACTATAAAAAATCCACATGATAGACCGAAAATTTTGTGAATTTTGCAATATCTCTTATTCAGATTTAAAATAATCTCAGCTGTGTAAAAACGAGATGGTTTTTGGAGATTTAAAATTTCTGATTTCGCCCATAAAAAATTAGACCATATACATAGCATTGATTTTTTTGGCTTAGTTTTTTAATTTTCCATTTGGAAAAAACCATTCTAATTTTACAGTACTGTTTTAAAACTAAATTTTACTTAAAAGTTTATAATTGCTTAAAAATAATCATTAAATCTAAAGAAACTTAGCTAAATTATTCTTAGCCCAATCAACACCAGCATTGAAGACTTCAATATTTTTATCTACAACTTTAGGTTTAGATTTAAATGTTTTTTTTATGCTTTGATAGAAAGCATCTTTTGAGATTGGATTATTGGTTTGATGTCCATACTCCCATAAAACACCAAGCATTATAGTGCTAATAGCTTTTAAACCGTCATATTCAGTTGCAATATCGTATAATGGAACTGGAATAGATTTTTTAGATAATTTAAGATCATAAATCCTCGCATCATGGAGTATTATACCATTTTCTTTTACTTCATCAGCAAACTTCTCTAATGCCAGTTTGTTTAAAGCTATTAAAATATCTGGGTTTTCAACTACTGGAGAACCAATTGTATCTCCTGCAATTACAACAGAACAATTTACAGTTCCACCTCTTTGTTCTGGACCATAAGCAGGATACCAAGACACATACTTCTTATCAGAACATGCTGCTTGAGCAAGTGTTAAGCCCCCACTTAAAACACCTTGACCTCCAAAACCAGCTATTTTAATATCTAATTTTTTGTATTCATGATTTTTCACGACTTCATTATTGCATTCTCTATCAACATCAAATATCTTATCTAATGTTAAGAGTGAAAAATCACTTTCACATCTTACAATAGGTTCAACCTTAAGGGATCTATCTCTAAATTTTTTTACTGAGAATTCTTTCTCCATATCTTTAGTCATAAAATTTTCAATCTCTTCAACAGGCATTCTAAGATTGGTAGGACATGGGGATAAAACTTCAACAAATGTGTATCCTTTACCTTCTTTTTGAACTCTTAATGCTTTTTTAATAGCTATTTTTGCTCGTCTAATACTTCTTGGGTTTGCAAGTGAAACTCTTTCAATGAAAACTGGTGCTTTAAGAGTGTTAAGAAGTTCACACATATCTATAGGATAACCAGCATAAAGTGGATCTCTGCCATCTTGTGAAGTCACGGTTTTCTCTCCAATTAAGGTTGTGGGTGCCATCTGACCTCCAGTCATTCCATAAACGGTGTTATTAACAAAAAAAACGGCTATTTTCTCGCCACGATTCGCTGCTTGAATTGTCTCATTTAAACCAATGGATGCTAAATCACCATCACCTTGATAAGATATTACAATAGAATTTGGTTCTGCTCGAGAAATAGCTGTTCCAACAGCAGGAGCTCGTCCATGAGCAGTTTGAATGTTACCACAATTAAAGTAATAATATGCAAAAACCGCACAACCAACTGGGGAAATCATTACAGACCTTTCTTGAATCTTTAATTCATCTATAACTTCTCCAATTAATTTATGAAGAACACCATGACCACAGCCTGCACAGTAATGAGTGGTTTTAGGGGCATTGATCCCTTTCCTTAAAAAAATATCCTTAATTGACTTGGGTTTTTTAGTTATTTTAAAATTAGAACTTAATTCTGTGATGATATCCTCTCCTTATTTAGATTTCCTATTTTCTAAATCATCACTATGATAGTTAGCTATTTCATAAACCTTTTCTAAAATCTCTGAAACCTTAATTAAATTTCCACCCATTCTATTAACCAAATGAATATTGTTAGAGAAGGTGGATAATTTAATATCTTCTAACATCTGACCATTGCTCATTTCAACAGAAATAAATTCAACACCCCTTTTTGAAAGTTCTAAAAGTTTATTCTTAGGAAATGGGAAAAGAGTCTTAGGACGTAACAATCCAACCTTAATGCCCTCTTTTCGTGCAATATTTGTGGCTGTTTTTGATAGTCTACTGCTAATTCCATAAGCAATCAAAATATATTTAGCATCAGCTATTTTATACTCCTCATAATCGATTTCGTTAGACTCAATTTCCAAATACTTATCTTGGAGTTTAAGATTAAAATCTTCAAGTAAATCAAAATCAAGGAATATTGAGGTTACCAAATTATCCATAGTCTCTTTATTGCCTCTAACAGCCCAACTATTATCTATTTTATGTTCAATTGCATTTACTGGAAAATTTAAAGGTTCTGCCATCTGTCCAATAACTGCATCGGTTAAAACTATCACAGGTGTTCTGTATTTATCTGAAAGTTCAAATCCTTTAATTGTCATATCACACATTTCTTGAACACTATTTGGTGCAAGAACGATGGTCTTATAGTTTCCATGTCCACCACCCTTAACAACCTGATTATAATCTCCTTGTTCAGGTCCTATATTACCAAGACCAGGACCCGCCCTCATAACATCAACGATAACAGCTGGAAGCTCAGCACCAGCTAAAAATGTAATTCCTTCTTGTTTTAAACTAATCCCTGGACCAGAAGAAGCACCCATAACTCTATGTCCTGCAGCAGCCCCACCATAAATCATGTTAATAGCTGCCTCCTCACTTTCTGCCTGAACAAATGTTCTTCCAACACCATGAAAATATTTTGATGCATCATGTAAAATTTCACTTGCAGGTGTTATTGGATAACCAAAGAAACAATCACATCCAGCATACAAAGCACCTATAATTACTGCGGTATTTCCTTTCACCATTTGATTAGCCATTCATTCTCTCCAATTATTGTTAAATTATTACATTTTACTATTGCAACTATTATTAAATAAATTAAATAAGGAATAATATATTACTTAAGGAATAATTATTGCTAAATAAATCAAATCTCTAATAATTACTATTAAATGAGTTTAATTAATAAATTTATTTAAATAATTTAATTATAGTGATAATGGTAAGGTTTATCAATTATTAATCTTAATTATAATTATAAAATTCTTTAAATCAAATTTAAATAAATTATATTAGATATTAATATTTTATAAAAATGACAAACTT
>JAISZW010000277.1 GCA_031284445.1 Candidatus Methanovirga basalitermitum
CAAAAAACTCATTATTTAAAAGTAACAATATATAAAAGATAAGGATATGAAAAATAAATATTAAATTAAAAAAAAAAAAAAAAAGCCTACAATAATTTTAACATAAATAATCATTCTTCTATAATGTATTCAAAATCATAGAAAGGAATACTCTTAATTTCATCGTGATTAAGATGCTCTATTTCATGAGAAGCACCATAAGCACCTGAACCTATAAAACTTATTGGACCTCTTAAATGTTTTAAAAATATTTTCATCTTTTTAGGATCAAGTGTTGCTTTAAGAATATATTCTCCATTAATCGTAAGTTTATAAGGTCTTTCAACCAATTCTCTCTCATTGTTATTACCACATTTTTCCATTCTATAAACTTTACCCTCCTCTGAAATTAGCATTGGATTGACAAACAGGTAAATCAATTCTAAGGTATAACCAATTTTTTCATTTTCATCGTAGTTAGTTAATTTTTCTTTTACAGACATTAGCTTTTTAGAATTTTTTTTAAGACTCCAATCCCCTCCATAGCGAACAGAAAAAAGTAAAGGGAGAAAAATTTCTTGGGGAAGTTTTAAAGCCTTAATCACATTATTCTCTTTAATTGTAAAATTTAATAACTTCTTAACTTGTTCTTGTTTCAAAAAAACACCTTTATGTTATTAAAAGTTTCAATTGTCCCATAAACACTACCAGACTCGAATCTGTTTTTCTCCATGACAAAAACCTACTGTTTACCTATATAATTAAAATACTCATTTATTAGTAATAATATTGCACTCATTAATCATATATCCCATCAGTTAATATTACAAATATAGTAATCGACAGAATATTTAATAATAATAATAATAGTAAATTTGTCATATAGGCGATAAACCATTAATTGAAGAATATATACAAAAATTCCACTCAGAATAAGTTAAGTCGAGTACTATATATTGAATTTTATAATAAAGTCGACTATAATAAATATTATATATACTATATTAAATAAACATATTAATTAATTAAATATCTAAAATTTATTTTTATAAATTAGTCACTTATTATAAATATACATTTTTTCAGCATATTTTTTTTTTATTTTTAATTACAGTATCTTACTTAGACTTTCCAGGCAACATTATATATTATTATCTAATAGTGTCTATTGTTATGTCTTTTATAAGTCTTAAATATTTCATAAAATACTTTATTTTAAATTCTTATTTATTCATTATTAATTTTAAATTTTCCTAAATTAAAAGTCTTCAACTTTTAATGATCAAAATTGTCTAAAATTAATTATTTAAGTTCCTTAAATCCATTCGTTTGAAAAAGTTTGAATCTACATTCAAGGTGAGTTAATGAGTGAAAACCCTACTGAAGGAGTATCAACTTTATATGGGGATCCTAAAAAAGCTATTTTAAAATTATCACTACCAATGATGTTTGCAATGTTTGTAAATTCCCTTTATGCTCTTGTAGATGGTATTTGGGTTGGTGGTTTAGGTGATTTATCAATTGCTGCAGTTGGTTTTATAAATCCATTGTACCTGATAGTAATAGGATTTTCAAATGGTCTTGGAGCAGGTGCAACATCTGTAATATCAAGATATATTGGCGCAAAAGATAAAAAACAAGTGGATAACTCTGGAATCCATGTTTTATTGTTAATAGCTATTTTATCAATATTGTTCACATTTTTATTGACCTTGTTTTTAGAACCAATTCTTAGATATATGGGTGTGGATAATCGAATAATGAATATTAGTTTAAGTTATGGTCGAATACTCTTTTTAGGCTCCATATTTATAGTATTCACATCAACAGCTTATGGAATACTTCGTGCAGAGGGGAATGTTAAAAAAGCAACTTATGGATTGTTAATTGGATCTGTACTCAACATGTTTTTAGATCCTATCTTCATATATCCTATGAAAATGGGTGTTTTTGGAGCAGGACTTGCATCAATACTATCTTTAGCTTTTGTATCAATATTATTAGTTTATTGGTTTAAAAAAGAGACTTACATTGATTTTTCACTCAAAAATTTCAGTTTTCAATTTAGTTTGATTAAAAAGATATTATTCGTTGGTATACCAGCAGGAATTGAAATGTTGATAGTCGCTTTTTTAAATCTTTTCTTAAATTCTATTCTACTGATTGTCGGTGATATTCAAGGAGTAGCTGTTTATAATGCTGGCTGGAGAGTTGTAATGGTGGCTTTAGTTATTCCAATGGCTATTGCAACCTCAACCATAGCTGTTGTTGGTGCAAACTACGGAGCAAAAAAATTTGAAAACATTGAAATGATCTATAACTATTCAATTAAGTTGGGTTTATTAATGGTTGCTTTAATAGTAGTATTTATACTTATTTTTGCTCCACAGATAAGCTATCTTTTTGCATATCTACCTGGTTTGGTAAGTATTCGGAATTTAATCTCTGAATTTTTAAGAATAATCTGTTTATTTTTCTTATTTTTGCCTTTAGGAATGTCTGCAAGTGCAGTTTTCCAAGGAGTTGGAAAAGGCTTAAGTTCATTACTTATTACCGTAATTCGACTATTAATTTTTGAGATCATTTTAACCTATGTTTTAACTATTATTTGTGGACTTGGTCAATATGGTGTGTGGTATGGAATTGTCTTAGGGAACTGTTTTGGTTCAATATTCGGTTATTTCTATGTACTAAGATTCATTAAAAAATTAAATAAAGAAGAAATTAAGTAAATTAACCACTTTAACATCTAAGATATCCACTTCTATTTTTAATAGCTTGTCCTACATTGAAATTCATCATTTCATTGCAGTTAAGTAGTGATTTACCAAAAGCCAACAAATCATCATTTTCATTAACAATTAAAACCTCATCATTAGCACGAATATTTGAATCACAATTCAAAACAAACTTTGAAAATACTGATTTACCTTCACGAGTAAAAGGTTCACTATCAGCATTCACAACAACTCTGTTTTTAGGAAATTTAATAGCTTTATGTAGTCTTATTGCACCTTTTTTTGCAAGAACAAAATAAGAATCTGAAGCCCTCATGTTTGCCACAAGTTTCCCGTCACAGTAGACATGTCTAATTTTCCCAGTTTTCTTACTTTTTTCAATTTCAATCTCTCCTTTAAATAAAGCATCTCCTACTTTATTGCCAAATTGATAATCAGCAATAGCCTTTATTTTATCATGATCATTTATCTTAAAATCGATGATGTTTGATTGAGGATGTGTCCTATAGAGACACAATTGGTAATCTTCAGCCACATTTGAATGGATTAATATCTGTGAATAGTTCCAGACAAAATCTAATAGAAAGCTTTTAACGAATTCTATCCCATCAATGTCTTTTATCTTAGGAGATTCATGTTGTGATAATGGATAGGCTTCATCAATATTTAGAGGAACTAATCCAAATGGAATATCAGCGACCATGAAGTCTATGTTATCCAAATCTATTTCCATTTCATCACCATAAACATAAAAGTCTCCTAATTTATCAGGAAGATGATTTGAGTATGGTTTTTTATAAGGAGGTAGAATAGCTAAATCCCTTTTTTTATTCATTTCATCTAATTTTATTAAATGTCTTGTTACTTCTGGTCTTTTTAAAGATTCAGCACCACTATAGAAAAATGCTGATTTTTTAACTCTTGGTTCATATACCTCCAAGTTATTTGAATAATCTCCAAGTTTCCTATATGCATTTAACAAGGTTGGATGTACTCTTGATCTTTCTTCAACAAGTTCCATGAGACTACCATCTATAATTGCTTGTCTTATAACCCTAATTTCTGCAAAACTAACATGTAAATTATGTTCAGCTATTAACCTTGTTCTTTCTTTTTTATCCATAGCTCTTAAATCATCAGGAGTGTATTTACTACAAACTTCACAAGAACAAGGCATTTCATGTAGATCTCCAAGTTTATATGTTCCTCTTATGGTTAAAAATCTATCATTTTTAGCATATAATATGTATGCTGCAGAGTCAAATAAATCACATCCCATTGCAACAGCTAAAGAAAATAACATGGGATGTCCAGCACCCATTAAATGTCTTGGTTTAGAATCAGGTAAATTAGATACAGAACTCATTATCACATCAACCAAATCACTATAATGATATGATTCCATCAATGGAACAATAGCTCCAATAGGATATATATCACAATTTAAAGCAGAAAGATCCTTTGCAGATTTAGATCTTAAATCTGGAAATGTCGAACCTTGTACTACAGAATTAAGTAACATATTCATTTTTTTATTATCTTTAATCCCTTTTGCTTCTTTAGCACGATTTAAAGTAACTTTTAAATCCTCTTCTGTTTTAGTTCTTGTTGAATAAGGTGGTGTTGGAATATCCAATGATGTTCCAATGTCTGTTTTTATTGCTTCTTGAAATTCAATTATTTCTTGATTATTCACTTCAACATCTCCATATACTGAAAGCTGATAAGATCCAGAATCTGTCATAATACTTCCATCAAAATTGATTAAATCGTGAACCCCATTATTTAAAGCTTTACTTTTTAATTTTTCATCTTTATAAATAAGATATGCATTGGTAATAACAATATCTGCATCAAACTTACTAATATCAATAGTTTGCTTTCCTGGATGAATAACAGGCATTAAATTAGGTGTTCTAACAAAACCATGTGCTGTTTCAAAAGTACCGATCCTTCCTCTTGAATCCTTACTTTTAATCGTGAAATTCATTCTATCAACTCCATTCCTATAAAATAAAAAACTTTTAAATCATTGTTGTATTAAATAATTAAAATTAATAATTGGTCAATTAAATACATAGCGAATATTTTAACTATTAATAATATGAATCTTGAATTATAGTTAAATAAAGAGCAATTATAGTGATAATGGTAATGTTTATCAATTATTAATCTTAATTATAATTATAAAAATTCTTTAAATCAAATTTAAATAAATTATATTGGATATAATATTTTATAAAATGACAAACTT
>JAISZW010000016.1 GCA_031284445.1 Candidatus Methanovirga basalitermitum
TTTCGATTTTAAAGACCCTAAATTACTAAATATCATTATTTAATTTGTACTTTTAGTTGAGTATCATGATTGATCCTTTTTATAGAGAAATACCCTCAAATAAGGCATCGATTTCTCATGATGATCAGACACCTTGTTATTATCATATCGTGACTCATCAAGAAAGCCTATTACACCTTTTTCAGGATTTTCAGACTTTAATTTTTTTTTTTAAACATTCCTCAGCATTTCCTGGTCTTTTAGAATATTTTTGATAAGGTTTGTCAAAAATTGTACCCTAACTCATCTGTATATGTTTTTAATGCTATTCAAGGTATATTCAACATTGTATCTATCTTTAACGATCTGACGAACTCTTTGACGAGTTAAATTCTCTTCATTTTCAATTATTCTACTTAATTCCTCTTTTTTTATTAGTCAATTTAGAATGTCCTTCCTGAATTATGATATTTTGGATATAAGCCTTCTAAAACCTTTTTCGTTGTAGTCATCTAACCATCTATGTCCCGTAGGTTCTGTGATACCTAAAATATCGCATGCTTCAGAGACTTTTTTTGCCTGTACGGATGAATGTTAATCTTTTATACATTTCTAAAATCGTTTTTTAGATTTTTAATAAGTTTATCCAGCTTTTTATCAGACAAATGATTTTCAACTTTTTTTTGAACCATATTAACCATAGTGAACAACTCCATTGATTAATATAATATATAAAAATCATTGCTTATAAACTTTTTTTATTCCACTATAAAAACTCTTCACTCGCAATGAATTCAGTAGATAATTCTCTTTTAACAGTTCTCCACACCTGTTCATTTGGATTGAGCTTAGGTGAATAAGGCGGTAAATAAATTAAATTCATTATTAAGATATCCACATGCTTCTTTAATTAATAATAGCATTTATGAGCTTTATAATTTATCTAATAACAATAATCATTCGTTTTTCATCCTTGAAAAATGATTCAACTGATTTTAACAAGTTTAAGTAAATGATCTTTTTCATTTGCAGGTTTCTCAACATTCGCTTCTATTTTGCTTTTTAGTCATTTTTCACTTTTTCAAATCTTTTAATAGTTTCCTTTTTAGTTTTTTTAGGGATCATAATTCATTATCAATGGTTTTTATTATTTTTTCATGCTTTGATGATTCGTCTTTTAGGACTTCAATGAATTTTTTAATAGTCCATTGTATTCTAATTTTATATATATGAAATTTTGCTTATATTGTGAATTATAATGCACGGGATTCTAATGAAAAATTTCATTATTTCTTTTACTCCTTGAATTATGGTGGGAATCTTTATGAAAGATTTTCCATTTTATTGCTTGTAATCCTACACCAGTTCTTGAGAATTTATCTGGATTTTAAAACCATGATATTCTTTTTCGACTTCTTAGAAATAGTTGTCGGTGAATTAGAGAGATTTTGGGTTGCTACTTCGTCCATTTAGAAAAAATTAGACACTATATGCAAGTTATATTTTTCTAGTTTTTTTTTTAATATCACTTTTGAGCATTCTTTGGCATTTTAGAAGGTTCAACATATGCTTTATTGTATGTGTATCCTAATTTATGAACAATTAGAGTGACTTGTTTTGAAGAATATTCAACCTTAAAATTATCTTTAATAAAAACACGAACTTTTCTTGTGCTTAAGTAATGATTTATGACTCATCCATTCATCTAGCTCATTTAAACTCTTTCGGTTAATTTGGCTTTTCTACCACTATTTTTATATTGATTGTAATCCTTCGTATCTACCGTCATTCCACTCATCAAATTACCATCTATGTCCAGTAGATAAACTAACTTCCATAAGTTCATTTGCTTCCTCAACAGTCTTATTATTGTAACAAATGTCTGATGAATATTAGTTTTTTAACGACACTTGGATTGTTTTATGGCTGTTGATCCATTTAGTTAATTGTCTTTTTAACATGCCTTTTAACTTTTTTCTGATATTTTATTTACCATAGTTCATAATTGTATTTTATTGTTTTTATATTTTGTGTATTAAACTATACAACGATAAACATATTATTTTTTTTCTATAATGGCTTTGAGTTGATTGAAATCTGGTTCAACTTTGATTGGTTCAGTTGAAGCTCTAATGGCTACATCAGGATCTTTAAGAAGATGACCAGTAACAACAGCAACAATTTTCTCACCTTTATCAACTACACCTTTATCAATTAATTTTTTAAGACCAGCAATTGATGATGCTGAAGCAGGTTCAACACCTATTCCTTCAATTCTTGCAAGTAATTTTTGAGCATTTAATATTTCTTCATCTGTTACTGAATCGACATATCCATTTGAATCATATATTGCTCGAAGGGCTTTAGTGTAACTAACAGGGTTACCTATTCTAATAGCTGTTGCCACAGTTTCAGGATCCTTAACAGGATTTATATTGAAAGATCTGTTTTTAAATGCTTCAACAATAGGAGCAGCTCCCTCTGCCTGAATACCTGTCATGATTGGTCTTTCAGTAATATAACCAGCATTATAAAATTCTGTTATACCTTTCCAAATAGCTGATATATTTCCAGCATTTCCAATTGGGAGTATAATTCTATCTGGAGATTCCCAACCTAATTCATCTACAATTTCAAAACCTATGGACTTTTGACCTTCCAATCTAAATGGATTAATAGAATTAAGGAGATAAATATATTTTTCATTGGCTAGTCTTGTAGCTGATTCGAGTGCTTGATCGAAGTTTCCACTTATGGATAAAACTTCACTACCATAAAACATTGCCTGTGCTAATTTTCCAAGAGCAACTTTACCTGCTGGTAAAAGAACTATTGACCTTAAACCTCCACGAGCAGCATATGCAGCAAGAGATGCAGAGGTATTTCCTGTTGATGCACAACCAACTGTATCAACACCTAATTCAATAGCTTTAGTAACTCCAACACTCATTCCTCTATCTTTAAAGCTACCTGTTGGATTTGAACCTTCTACTTTAACATAGAGTTCAATACCCAATTTTTTCCCAATTTTCTCACATCTACAAAATGGTGTTCCTCCCTCATCTAGTGAAATAACATTTGAGTAATTAACTGGCATGAACTCCTTATATTTCCAAAGTCCTAATTTTCTTCCATTAAAAACATCTTTAGAAATGCTATTTTCAACTTCAACTTCTAAAACAGAACCACATTTCTCACAGATGTATACTATTTCATCATCATCATAGGTTTGTTCACATGATACACACTTAATCATTAAAATCACTAATATATAATTGATTTAATTTCTAATATATAACTAGTTCTATATTTTATACTATTTCTATATTTATTAATTTAATGTTTATTAATAAAACATGAGTTAGTGAATTCGTTGCACAATTATTTTAATCAAAGATTTAATTCTTATTTTAAGTCAATTATTTTAATGAATAAAAGATTATAAAAAATTTAATTGGAGTTCCTCGTGAAAAAGTATATGCTGATGAAAAAGTTAAAAAAGGAAAATTATTACAAGATGTTTGGACTTTTAAAGATCCTAAAAAGCCAAAATATGTTGTAACATGCCAAAGCCGTTCAATCGAGTTTATAATAGGTCATAATTAGGCAAATATATGGGATTTATTTTCAATTGTTGTGCTATTAGTTTTGTTAAAACTGCATGATGAATTGTCGTATTATCTAAGAGCAATATAATCTTTTTTTCACAAGCAAATTTTTTAAACCAATATTTGTATCTAACTTATTTTTTTTTTAGTTGATTTATAATATTTTTTTGATTTTTTATTCTTTGCTTATTAAAAATTCAAATTAAGTAATAATCAATGTTTTATAATAATAATCTATTTAGATTAAGTATTAAATAAGGGAGTCTAATATATAAATCTTTCTTTTTATTTCTTGGAGTAAAGTTTATTTATATATAAAAATTAAAACAATAATTATATTGGGTTATGATAAATCATTGCCTGATAATAAAATGAGGTGACACATTTGAGCGAAAAAATAGTTATATCTCCTACATCAAGGCAAGAAGGGCATGCTGAGCTTGTCATGGAAGTCGATGATGAAGGAATAGTTACCAAAGGAAGATACTTCAGTATCACTCCTGTAAGAGGTTTAGAAAAAATGGTTACAGGGAAAGCTCCTGAGACAGCTCCTGTTTTCTGTCAAAGAATTTGTGGTGTTTGTCCAGTTCCACACACATTAGCTTCAGTTGAAGCAGTAGATGATTCTTTAGATCTTGAACTTCCTAAAGCTGGAAAATTATTAAGGGAACTTACTTTATCTGCAAGTAATCTTAATAGTCATGCTATACATCATTTTTTAATAGCTACAGATATTGTACCTGATGAATTATTTGCTACTGCTGTTAATAGTGTTGGTGAAATAAGAAAAACTGCACAATATGTTGTGGATATGGTAGCTGGTGAAGGTATTCATCCATCGGATGTAAGAGTTGGAGGAATGGCAAGAAATATTTCTGAACTTGCAAGGAGAAAATTGTACACAAGATTGAAAGCTTTAGTTCCTAAAGTCAATGCGCATGTTGATTTAATCTTGGATTTAGTCGAGAAAAAAGGCTTTCCTAAGGGTTTAGGTATTGTTAATCAACCATTATTTGCAAGTGCAAATATCTATGGTGATAGAGATTTCTTTGACTTAGATAGGTTTACTGAAATAATGCCTGAGAGTTGGTATGATGATCCTGAAATTGGTAAACGTGCTTGTACAACAATTCCATTATTTGATGGAATTAATGTTGAAGCAGGACCAAGAGCAAGAGCTGCTAAATTCAGAGGATTTACAGAAAAGGGTGTCATTGCCCAACATGTATCAAGAGCTTTAGAAATGAAAACATACTTATCAAGAGCTATTGAAATTTTAGATGAGTTAGATACTTCTGCTCCTACTTTAGCTGATGTGGATTTAAGAGGTACAAATAAATTAGGTATTGGTGCTGTTGAAGCTCCAAGAGGACTTGATGTACATTTAGCACAAGTTGTTGATGGTAAAATAGGGTTTTATAGTGCTTTAGTACCTACTACTTGGAACATTCCAACTATGGGTCCAGCAACTGAAGGTTTCCATTATGAATGGGGAGCTCATGTCATACGAGCTTATGATCCTTGTTTATCCTGTGCTACTCATGTAATGGTAGTTGATGATGAGGACAAAAGTGTTGTTAAAGATGAAATGGTAAGAATATAAATTAATATAAGGGAGTAAAATGCCATACAATGTAGAGACATTGGTTGTAGGATGTGGAAATGTCCTTTTTAAAGATGATGGTTTTGGTCCATTTGTAATTAGTGAGTTGGAAGAATATTTCGCTGATAAAGACATGCCAAAAGAAATTATGTTTGTAGATGCTGGTACTGGAGCAACACACTTTATTTTCACACTTCCAGATGAAAAATGGAAAAAATTGATTGTTGTTGATGTTGTTGAATTCGATGCAGAACCAGGTACAGTTAAAATATTTTCTCCTCATGATATGCCAAAAGGAACATATCAGAATGCACACACATGGCCTGTAGAAGAACCATTGCATGAATTAGCCAAGGATATAGAAGTTGTTATCGTTGGTTGTAAACCAAAAAAAATCTCTGCACCAGATGTTGAAATGGGTTTAACAGAACCTGTTGAAAAGGCAATTCCCAAAGCCATTGATATGATTTTAAAAGAAATAGGGGTTTAGCAATGTTTGAAAAATTAAAGAAGTTTTTAGGATTTGGAAGCAACTTAAAAGCAGAAAAAAACTCAAAAGTAAGAAATAACCTAAAGGTAGAAGCTAAACCAAGTGATGAGCCAAAAAAAGAGAAATCTAAACAGGAGGTTGAAAAAGTGGCTGAAAAACCAAGATTAGGGTACTTTCATTTAAGTGGATGTACTGGAGATATAATGTCATTAAGTGAAAATTATGATATTCTCGCAGAAATACTTACAAATATGGTAGATGTAGTTTATGGTCAAACTTTAGTTGATGTTTGGTGGGATGATGAAAACCCAATGCCTGAAATGGATTTAGCCCTTGTAGAAGGGTCAGTCTGTTTACAAGATGAACATAGCTTAAAAGAACTTTATGAATTAAGAAAAAAAGCAAAGTTGGTATGTGCTTTTGGATCTTGTGCTAAAAACGGTTGTTTTACAAGATTTTGTAGAGGTGGACAGCAAGCTCAGCCTAAGCATGAATCTTTTGTACCACTTTCTGATTTAATAAAGGTTGATCTTACACTTCCAGGTTGTCCAGCTTCTCCAGAAATAATTGCAAAATCTGTAGTTGCTTTAATTGGTGGAGATATGGATTATTTACAACCAATGATGGATTTAGCTACATGTTCATTAAATTGTGGTTGTGATTTGCAAACAGTTGTAGTTAACAAAGCATTATGTACTGGCTGTGGAACTTGTGCAATGGCATGTCCAACTAGAGCCCTTACAATGAATCAAGGTAGGCCTGAATGTAATAAAAACAGATGTATAAAATGTGGTAGTTGTTCTATTCACTGTCCACGTACTTGGTTCCCTGAAAACCGTATAAAACAAGATTTAGGGCTATAGGAGGAATAAATATGGTATTAGGTACTTATAAAGACACAATATGTGCAAGAGCTACTGATAAAGCAATTCAAAAAGTATCTCAAGATGGTGGAATAGTAACAGCATTATTATCCTATGCATTAGATGAAAAAATCATAGAAGGTGCTGTTGTTGCAGGACCTACAGAAGACATGTTCAAACCAAAACCACTCGTTGCTTTAACAGCTGATGAAATTATTTCTGCTGCAGGAACCAAATATACATTTTCACCAAATGTATGGGCATTAAAAGTTGCAGTAAGACAATATGGTCTTGAAAAAGTAGGAACTGTTGCAATTCCATGCCAATTAATGGGAATAAGAAAAATGCAATCATATCCGTTCGCAACAAGATTTTTAGCAGATAAGATTAAATTGGTTGTAGGTATTTTCTGTATGGAAAACTTCCCATATGCATCACTTGAAACTTTTATTAATGAAAAGATGCACTCTTCCATGGACATGACCATGAAAATGGATATTGGGAAAGGAAAATTTTGGGCTTATAATGATGAAGAAGAACTTTCAATCCCATTAAAAGAAACTCATGGATATGAACAAGCAGGTTGTAATATATGTAAAGATTATACTGCTGAGTTATCCGATGTTTCAACAGGATCTGTTGGTGCTCCTAGTGGATGGTCTGTAATCCTATCAAGAACTGAGACTGGAGATTCAATATTCAAAAAAGCAGTTGAAGCAGGTGTTATTGAAACCAAACCAATAGATAGTGTAAAACCAGGCTTAGGTTTATTAGAAAAAATTGCCAACGGTAAAAAAACAAATGCTACAGATGAAATTAAAAAGAGAGTTGAAATGGGATTACCTGTTCCATTTTAATTATAAAGCATACTTATTTTTTGTTGAAATGGGATTACCTGTTCTATTCTAATTGTATGGGTATTCTATTTTAATTTTATTTATTTTAGATTTTTTAAAAAATAATGAGCATATTAAGTTAACAGAAATCCGAGGGTGTAAATTTTTGTGGAGTTTTTCTAAAATTTTCAAGTTTATTTATAAATAAAAGTCAATTTTTCCCAATGCTGTCAACTTAAGGATTTTTGATTAAAATTTCTATTTAAAATCTTGTTTATCCAAGCTTTATTCTTAATTTCAATCAAAGTTTAAAAAAATAATTTTCTTAAGTTGACAGCATTG
>JAISZW010000055.1 GCA_031284445.1 Candidatus Methanovirga basalitermitum
TTTATATTTATTGATACCAATCCTAAACGTAAATTTAAGACAGTTGTGAGGTTATTGGAATATTTTAGCTCTCTTTGGGGAATAAAGTAATATGAGGAAAAACTCCACAAAAATTTACACCCTCATTTAATAGAATAGTTTATATACTATGAAAGTTTAAGTAGTATTGTAATAAATTAGATCAGGTGTATGTTTTTTCTTAATTGGTTTTAATAAGTTAAATCTTTATAAATAAATAATTAGATGTTTCTAAAATTCTATTTTTATAAAGTTTTCTTTTTTAATTACTTTAAGGGGATATGCTATATCTTTTATTGCATTAAGATGAATAGCTTATATTTAATATGAAGATTATACATATTTTTATATTATGAATAGCTATTTAATAGGATTAGATAAAATGTTTGATAATTTTAGTAGACAAGAAAAATCTTGCCCTATCGATGTTGGAACAACATATAATGTTAAAATCGAAGATCAAGGTAAAGATGGTGACGGTATAGCAAGAGTTGATGGATTTGTAATTTTTATTCCTGGTGCTGAAGTAGGTCAGGAAGTTAATGTAAAAATCAATGCAACTCGCAGGAAATTTGGATTTGGTGAAATAGTAGATGATGAAGAGGAAGTATTAGAAGAATAAATCTTCTTTTATCTATATAAATTCCCTTATTTTTAATTTCCCTTATTTTTAATTTTGGAATATATAAAAGAATTTCTTATATTCTTTTTATAAATTAATATTCAACGATCTAAGCTTATTAGATCTTTTTCCTATTGTTATATTAATAGGAAACTCTTTTTTTATTTTTTAAACATAAAATTCGTTTTATAGTTGTTAAAACAAATATTTCTTCATTATTTAGTATTTTGACATGATTTTACCATGGTTTTCAATGAAAAGCTAAAAGAACTATGTTAAAATCAATAACACTCATATTGTCCATATAACCTAAATGTCATTAATTTAAGCAAATAACTTCTATTTTCCAAAGCAAAAATTAATAAAAATTGTAATTGGAAGCTTTTACACAATTATTTTAACCAAAATTCAATTTTCGTTAAATCTAATATTAAAATGAGTAAAAGATTACAGGTATTGACTCTTTTAACTACTGATGTTTTCGTGTCTTTGGAATGGTAATGTTAATAATTTTTTTAAAGTCCATAGATGGTCAGTTTCTCCTACATGATATCTTTGGTATCCACTTTATCAAATTTTCTCCAAACTTTACTTTTCATGTTTCATAAAATAATTTTTTTAAGAAAAATGTGGTTTAGTGAGTATTATGTGCTACCATCTGCAAGGTGAGATGAAATTGTAGCCATTCGTCTTTTTTTTAGAGTAAAATAATGGTTTCCTTGATAATCTCTTGTTTTTTTGTCTTAAATTTTCTCGCTTGATATGAGCTGGGATTTGAAAACTGTTAATTTCATCAGAATTTCCATATACTATCTTGAGTATGTAAAATTAGCATGTTTTTTTCCAAATTGAAAATTAAAAAACTAAAGCCAAAAAGATTAATGCTATGTACATTGTATAAATCTTTATGGGCGAAATCAGAAATTTTAAACCTTCAAAAACCATGTCGTTTTTAAACAGCCCAATTTTTTACAGGCTCTCCTGATAGAGGGTGTAAAAAAGTGTGGAGTTTAAAAAATTTAAAATAATATTTCATTAAATTTTAAAATCATTGATTTTTACCCTTAATTTTTAAAAATACAAATTATAAATTTATTAATCAAAAATTTAACTAAAAAATGATAGTTTTTCAAATTTCAAAAATTAAAAAGATTATTTCGTCCACTATAACTCCACACTTTTTTACACCCTCATTTAGTGTTTCACCATCGTTTTCTTCACCGTATATTTTATTATCTTCTTTATCAGCATTAAATAATCTGTCTAATGCATCTTCAGGTAAAAACTCTTCATTCGTGACTATTTTATTGTTTAACAATGCATTAGCTTTATATTTAGAACCATCAATAGCAATACGACTCAAATTAAGCATACCAGCCTCTTTAGCCAACTCTATTGTAGCTTCAAAAACTTTCTTTATCAAATCCTCATGAGGATTCTTAAAACGACTTATAGTACTATGATGTATTGTCCTATGCCCAGTTAAATAGACATATGCAACATCTCTTTCTATTGCCTTTGATAACTTACGAGCTTGGAAAATACCATCTATAGCACCAGCTATTATGATAGTTATCATCATATCCATCTCGAAAGCAGCTTGACCAGCCTTAAATTTATGTTCTTTTTTTTATATTTCCTGCACTCTTCTCTGTACTTTGGAGTTGTTTTCAAGTATTCCATGACTTTTTCAACTAATAAACAATTATCATCTGGGTTAACATAGTCTCTTTAGTTTTTTTAGCTAAAAACTCCATATCTTTATTGTATGATAAAATTGTCATATTCCACCATTTGAATAGTTTTTATTTTTCTATGTTATAATATTGTATTTTGTTATATATAAAACTAACCATTTTCAGAAGACATAGAAAAATAATTGTGCAACACTAACACTATAATAATGCTTTGAAGAATTACTTTGATGTTACACTTCCAAGATACTTAAAAAAAATTTATAAAACTGTTAAAATGGAATTACAATATATTTAGATCTCCAAGAAGAAAAAAAAAAAATGGAATAAAAAATCACGAAAAAGTTTAAATGTGACCATGGAATTTTGGACACAGCCATATTATATTACTAAAACAATATCATATAAAGCTTCATGAAAACGATTGAAATAA
>JAISZW010000092.1 GCA_031284445.1 Candidatus Methanovirga basalitermitum
ATGGCTTCGATTTCTTTTATTAGGAAGTCTACTGTATCTTTTAAAGTTTCTCCTGTGAATATATTTCAGCTAATGTGTAGCGTTTATTTTCTTAATATCAGGTATATGGAAGCATAAGCTAAAAATCTGATAGTTCCCTGTTTAAGTTGGGTTTTAATTGTATAACAATCGTTTTTTTCACCGTAATAGGGAATATTGACATGATCAATAGCCATATCAATTTCATAGGCACGGTTTTATTTGAATGAATCTTTAATTCATTTTAAGCTCAGTAATTTCATCTAAATCAATATCACCAAGTCTATATCTAATAGTTCCCTCAAGGAGCATCGCAAAGATTACTAAAATTATTAACAATAGTTCGAGAAGCAGCAGTATTAAGAAGATGATATTATTGCAGTTTTAATTGATTATAAGTCTCTTTTGAAAATATCAGAACAAATAAGAAGTAATTATGATGTTAATCTATCAAAACAAACCATTTTAAATTTTTATAGTAAAACAGCAGACTCAAATCTCAAAAAATTAGAAAAAAAGACTATACGGTATGATAAAGACGACTTAAGTGGCTTTATTGCGATTGAAGGAGTTCAATGTTCTTCTAAATTTTCAATGATGAAAATAAAATAAGAACAAAAAGAAGCTCAAAAAAGTTAAAAAAAAAGAAAAAAATGAGTTGAAGGAATATTATACTTATAAAGAGCGAATTTTTGAAATTTTTGATTGCAGTAATGAAAAAAATGCAAAAAGAAGATATTATATGCTGTTCATAGTATAAAGCATTTATTCTAACTTATAATCAAATTTTAACGATTAAATGAAAATTTTGATAGATGGATTATGTGCGAAATGACTTATTCAGCACTAATAATCAAATTGAGTGTTATCCTGGTTTCATATTGCCTAAAAAAAGAAAATCTATAGGATGGATAAATGGAAATGATTAACTTCGAGATTTGTTATGATTAAATGGGTATCAAAAAATAGAAAATCCATTTCATAGTCATCATGACTTTGAGGTCTATCAACTGAATTTTTGACAGAGTAACCAAATACTTTCAATTTTTCCAAAAAATCTATACCCTAAAGTTTTTTATATATGGGATAGTAGAATAGTATAATTAGTGATTAAATAATTTATATGCCAATAATCTTGACATTAAGATTATCAGTACGATACAATGATGTTTAAGTGCCCATAAATTATGTGACTAAGAAAAATAATTGTCGACCAATTTATTAATATAAATATATTATAATATCTTAAATTATTGTAAAGGTGATTTTATGTCTTATGTAGATGATATTTTAAATGATTTAAAAGAGAAAAATCCATATGAACCAGAATTTATTGAAGCAGCAACTGAGATATTGGAATCTATTAGACCAGTATTCAATGTCCATCCAGAGTATGAAAAAAACTTTCTTTTAGAAAGGTTTATAGAACCAGAAAGAGTTATCATCTTTAGAGTTCCTTGGGTTGATGATAAGGGGGATATTCAAGTTAATAGAGGATACCGTGTTCAGTTTAATAGTGCAATAGGTCCTTATAAAGGTGGGCTTCGCTTTCATCCTACGGTTAATCTGTCTGTTTTAAAATTTTTAGCCTTTGAACAAACACTTAAAAACAGTTTAACTGGTATGTCAATTGGTGGTGGAAAGGGTGGTAGTGATTTCAATCCTAAAGATAGATCAGATGGTGAGGTTATGAGGTTTTGCCAAAGTTTTATGAGTGAATTACATAAATATATTGGTCCTGATACAGATATTCCTGCTGGAGATATGGGTGTTGGTGGAAGAGAAGTAGGTTACCTTTTTGGAGAGTATAAAAGATTGGCCAATGTTCATGTTGCAGTTTTAACTGGAGTAGGACTTGAATTTGGTGGTTCACTCGTTAGAAAGGAAGCTACTGGATATGGGCTTGTTTATATTACTCAAAAAGCGTTAGAACCACGAGCAGAAAGCTTCAAGGGAAAAAGTGTTGTTATTTCAGGTTCTGGAAATGTAGCTATTTATGCTGCCGAAAAAGCTATTTCTGTTGGAGCTAAGGTAATAGCTATGTGTGATTCAAATGGTTACATTCATGATGAAAATGGTATTGATTTAGATCTTATAAAAAAGATTAAAGAAGTAAAAAGAGGGAGAATTTCAGAATATTTGGATTATCCTGGTAAAAGTAAAACTTCTGAGTATGTAGAGGGTGGAATTATATGGAATGTTGGTTGTGATGTTGCTCTTCCATGTGCAACTCAAAATGAATTAAGTGAGAAGTCAGCTAAAATTTTAGTTAAAAATGGAACTAAATTCGTGGCTGAAGGAGCAAACATGCCCTCAACTAATGAAGCAATTGATATTTTTCTTAAAAATGGTGTCATGTATCTTCCAGGAAAAGCCGCAAATGCAGGTGGTGTTGCAACTAGTGCTCTTGAAATGGCTCAAAGAAGTTCAAGATTGTCATGGACTTTTGATGAAGTTGATCAGCATTTAAAGAGGATTATGGAAAATATTTATGTGGATATTGATAAGGTTGCTCGTGACTATGGTTTTGAGAATAATTATGTTGTTGGAGCAAATATATCTGGATTTGTAAAGGTTGCAAATGCAATGGTTGCTCAAGGTGTGGTATAATTAGTGAATATATTTTATAAGCCTTCTATAATCATTTTAAGCATAATAGAAACATAGTAGTAGATATGGATTTTGTACGATTTTAGGTACCTTTATATACTATTAAAGTTAACATATGAGGTAGTTGGTAAAATATGGTTTATTTTTATTTGATGAGTAATATATTCAAATACATCAAAATGATTGATAGAGGTGATTCTATGTATGAAGAGTAAGGTAATAAAAATATAAAAAAGAGTGGTAAATTAAACAAAGTATAACTAAAACTACTTTTTTTTATAATCTTACTCTTCGATTTCCAATAGCTATTAAATACGATATAATATCTAATATAATATCTTTTAAGATATTGACTAAGTAATTTATTTTATATAGTTTAGAATAAATTTAGACAAAATATATTATAATATTAGAAAATAAGGAGGTATTTTATATATGTCGAATAAATATTCTAAGATATTAATTTCAATAGCTATGTTAATGATAGTATCATCAGTAATGTCAAGCTGTTTTGCATATAATTTAGCTAAGGATGACCTTGATAGGCTTAATTATTTATCATATAAAATGCATGGTGAGTCTCTTGGTGATTGTTGGGGTTGTGCAAATGTTGCAGCATATGGTTTTACAGCATCAGATAGAGAATATGCATACGGGCTTAAAGATCTGGGCTATATGGGTGCCATAGTGGAAGGTGAATCAGATATTGGATTTTCTAATCATCGTGCTGTGGTATTGTTGATCGGTGATGAGCTTGTTCTTTTTGAATCTAGTGCTGCTCAACGGGACGGAGAATGGAACAAGAACTGGTTTGAAAATAAAGATCCTTCTTTTCATCACCTTAAAGTTGTTGAAAAATTTAATGGCTACCCTTATGGATAAATTTCAAATCTTTTTTAAGAACTTAATTTAATGTTTAAAATTTGATAAGATATTTTATTAGTGAAATCACAAGATTTTAAAATATTTGATAAAATAATATTTTTTTAGATAGAATGAATAGAATTTTTCAATCAGGAGGTTGTTATATTTGTATATGAATAAAACTATAAGATATTTAAGTTTAATATCTATGATAGTACTATGTTTTTCGATTATGAGTTTAGGTAGTGCAACAAAGAGTACATATTGGGATAATCCAGAGAATTCAAATAATCTTAATAACTCTGGAATAGTTGATGAACTTGGTTCGACTAATGATTCTGGATCAATTAATGATTCTGGATCAATTAATGGTTATAATATTGATCATGCGATGAAATCCCTTTATGCAGTAAAATCCTATGTTTATAGTCATCCAGCAGAGATTATATGGTCTAATGATAATCAATTTCGTGTGCGTGCTTATCCGTCCTCTTACTGGGATGGTAAGGGTGGTTGGTCATTTAGAGCCTACGAAGTTACATGGAATAGGAATGTATGGATTGATAAAATTCATGGAATGGATTATACAAATACTGAATATGTGACCACGGGTTATATAGACTTTAATCCTAAAAATACTGCTGAAGGAGAATTGACTGTAACATCGTCTGGAGATGGAAGACATGATGGTTGTGATTTTAGTGCTATAACTGGTTTTGAAAAAGAAAGCTCTGATGATCATTTATCTATATGGACCAGTCGTGCAAGCTACCCAGAAAATGCATAATCTATCATAGTTAATATTTTTTAGAAGTTTGTATTTATATAGATTGTATTCGCTTAATTAACCAATTAAGTGATTTTTTTTCTTTATTTTTATTTTAAAATGTTTAAATTTAAATATTTAATTTTTAATTGCAAATTCTTCAATAGATCTTTCTATTTCTTCAATTATTTCTGTGTTATCCATATTTGTCACTTTTTTTAAGTTTTCTTGATAAACAGAAAGGTTTGATAAAAATTTTTCAATGCTTTTAGTGTTCACATCATGGTTCATTATACCATAACCTAATTTTTCAACATAGAATCCATTTAACAACTGTTCAAAGTTTCCTTTAGTTGGAATGCTGTATATTGGTTTTTTGAGATAAATAGCTTCTGTTATTAATGAAAATCCACCATTTGTTATAACAGCCTTAGAATCTTTCATATCATCGTATATCATTGTTTCATTGAATTTTCTGAAGGTTAAATTATCCCTAATCTCGTCTTCGTTGAAACCATATATTATGAATTTTTCATCGATCTTTTTTAAGGAATTTATTAATTTTTTATTGGTTGGACTTGTTTGATAGATAAAAATGTGATCACCAACATTTGGTATCAATTTTCTGATCTCATTTCTAATTATTGGAGGTAATATAATTACTTTATCTGGATTTTTCACTTCAGGATAAAAAAAACTTGTAAGAATGTATTTTTTTGGTCTTATCATAAACGATTTTATAACTCCTTTACTTTTCAACATCTCTCTTTGAGATTTTTTAGGATAATCAATCCTTGCTTTAGTGATAATATGTATGTTATCAACACTTAAGATAGGAATACCGAGTAGTTTGGCTAAAATGTTTGAATAGTTTTCAAAATCTGTAATTATAATATTAGGTTTTAATTCCCTTGCTTTTTTATATAAAATTGCGTAATTTTCTTTAAGATTTGATGGCGTGTCTTTAATAGCTTTATAAAGTGTTTTTCTATTTTTCACACTATTGTCTTGATAGATAGTATTAAATCCTCCTATTTCAAAGACATTATTAAATTTTCCACTTAGATATTTGTATGCTCTATCACTTGAGAAAACATAAACATCATACTTTTTTAATAGTTCTTCAACAATAACACCACTTCTAATAGCATGTCCTAAACCTTCTCCACAAATAGAATAAAATATTTTCTTAGTATTCTCTAAACCTTCTCTAAAATTTATAGAATATGGCTTATTTGAGATGATGTGAGGGTTATTTACTAAGTCTTCATCTTTTTTAGTTATAAAATTAGTTTTAGAACTTCTTAAATTATAAACCCTATTTATTATTTCATCTTTTTCGATTGAAGATTTAAAATGATCAAATTTATAATCTAACTCTTCAAGATAAGTTTTTTTTCCCCTAAAATTATTTATAGTGCTTTTAGTATATTGCTTTGTAAGTTTATATAAACCTTCTTCCTCTAACCTACGTGTTGATACACATATTTTTGCACTTTTAAGAACCTTAAAAACATTATCTTTACCTATCCTTTCAATATAATCCGTATCTTCTCCAAAATTAAGTGTTTCATCAAAACCTCCATAGGTATCATGTAACTCTTTTTTAGTTATTATTCCATAACATCCTGCTCCATGAGGTTTTATTTTTTCAAAGGCAACCATAAACCAATTAGCTATTTCATGAAGTAATTTATCTCTTATCTTTTCAGATAGTGGATTCATTAATGTAATGCCAATATCAACATCTTTAGTTTTAAATTCGTTGATAACATTTTCAAGATAGTTTTCTGTAAGTTCTAAATCAGCATCTAAAAAAAGTAATTTTTTTCCTTTAGCTATTTCAGCCCCCCTATTTCTACCAATGCCAGGAAGACCTCCTTTAACAATTTTACATCCATAAAGATTTGCAATAGCTATTGTAGAATCATTTGAATCTGCATCTGCAATTATTATTTCATAATCATTAAATTTTTGTGATTTAATACTTTTTAAAAGTTTAGGAAGATGTTCTTCTTCATTGAATGTTGGTATTATAATACTGACTTCCATGAAATTCCTCAAAATCTTTATAAAATTAAATATGTTGTATTTGTTATTTTCTGAATACTTGTTATAATAAATATTTTTAATTATTTGTAGAGGGTGTAAATTTTTGTGGAGTTTTTTCTTACACTCCCATTTTGGCTCATGAATAGAACTAAATACTCTAATAACCCATAAATTACTGAAAATCTTCGATTTTTGGTAATTGTCTTAAATATTATTTTTTAGTTTTTGATTTCTTAATATCACTATAAGTGTTGCTCCTGATTGATTCGATGTTCTATGGTATATAACATTATTAACAGAAAGCTGTATAAAGCTTTCAAAGTTTTTAGGATACTATCTTTTCTTTTAGAGTTTTTATTATCACAGATGGTAATCTGTCATATTTCTCTAAAAATCGTGTATTATGTTTAAATATTCGTTTTCATCATATGATTTGAATTATATTGTTTATCCCTGTCAAATATTGCATAATTGACATTTTTGTGACTATATCATTCTTAGTTCTTTTTAATACTTTTTTATTTTTTCTCTGAAGTCCTTTTTATGATGTGAAGTATGTATCTTTGATGTTTTAATCTAATTCTTTAGCTACTTTTTTTATTGTTTTAATTCATCACTTGCTAAACCTATTCTCGGTTGTCAGATGTGACTTCTTTTATTTTCTTTTTTTCACAAAGATATTATATTTTTCTTTTCTATGATTAATATTTTCTTTCTTAAGCTCAAATAACATAATCATCAAATATTTTTACTATATGGATGTTTACCCATTACTAATAATGTTTTGGGGAATTATATTGGTGTGACACTTCTAAAGATACTTAAAAAAGATTTATAAAACTGTTAATGGGATTAAGATCTATTTAAATCTTCAAAGAGAAAAATAGGATGAAAATCATGAAAATTTGAGGTGGCCATGGAATTTTGGACATGGTCTATTTTCCAAAGGAAAGTAAAAACTTGATTGTATCATCTTTAATATTGGATTCATTATTACTTTGAGTTTTAATTGAAAATGAATTTATAACTTTAGCTCCTCTAACTTGGATTTTTTCTTTCATCTTTTCAATAGTCTTTTTATCTCCACTACTTTTCATTGTTGCAAAGAGAATAATGTTTTTTCCTTTAAAATCATATTTATTAATAGCTGTTATAATAGCTGGTGTTGGTTTACCTGCCCATACAGGTGTCCCAATATATATTAGATCATAATCATCCAAATCTAACTTTTCTGGACTTATTTTAGTTTTAACTCCTCGAAATGCATCTATCCCCGATCTTAACATAGCGAACATACCATCTCTTTTTTTATTATCTTCAATTTCAATTAAATCTCCTGGTAATTCTTTAGATAATGTTTTTGCGACAATTTCTGTGTTACCACTTTTTGAGTAATAAATTATTAAAATTTTCATAAAACTCCTCCTATATTCTATGGGTAAAGTCCAAAATGATCAATGGACTCATTTTCTTTAAATTTGAACATTAATTTCATGTTCTGAATAGCCTGACACTATGCTCCTTTAACAAGGTTATCAATAGCTGAAATAACTACTATTTTTCCAGTTCGTTAATTCAAACATACCAATATGCACATAGTTAGACCATCTAACTAAAACATAGTTCTTAACTGCATTCTCAAAACCTTGACTGTTAGGGTAACCTATTGTTTGAAAACTGATTCTTATATTTTCTGGATTTCTAAAATATCCAAAAATAGTACGTGCACCACAAGTCGTTTTATCATCTGAAAAAAGACCAGTAGTGAAGTTAAAATTTTCATACTTATTGACTCTGTCAAAAATTTGGTTGATAACAATTGTTATATTCAATCTAACAAGGTGTCTCATTTTCATGAAAAATTCAAGACATGAAAAAATGTATCTGGTGAATCTGAAAGGTATATTATAGTAGTTTCAAAAAGTACAGCTTAAAAATTATTTAAATCTAAAAATTAATCTTGAACTACTTTGAATTTTTAAACAAAGTTAAATCCATCTAGATAAAAATCCGATTGCTATTTGACTAAAAATTAAAGGATAATATCCTTTGAATTTAAAATCAAAGCTATTTCCAATAGTTTTAAAATCACATTTTTTTAATTCTTTGGAAATCACTTATTTTTTAATTTAAAGAATCATTT
>JAISZW010000098.1 GCA_031284445.1 Candidatus Methanovirga basalitermitum
AGATTTGTATTCTAATTGTCTCTTTATTTCGTATTGATGTGAATCATAAGCATCCTTAGCTAAATTCTTATTTTTAGCTTGAAATCCATGATTTAAATCACCAACAAAGATTTTATCATAATTTTTAACTATTTGAGTTGTAGTTTTATGTATAAAATCCTATTCTTTTTAGTTTCATAAACACGGCTAAGCTTGACTTTTGTCTTAGCACTATTAAAATTTTATGCATCAGAGCATATTATATTTTCAAGTACCCTTTTCTTTCAAGCCAATTTGCTTCTGTTTTAGTGTACCTCCAGATAACATCTGATTTTTCATCACTTTGGAAATCCCATGGTTTAACTAAAACAAAATCACCTTCTCTAATCCAAATTCTTTTCTTCATTTTTCCAGGAATTCTACCCATTCTTATTTTCCCATCAGCACATCTAACTTTTAACTTCCCATGACCCATAATTTGTTCAATAAACCCAAGTAACTCTCCTTTTCTTGGAGTTCTCACTCTTTTAAATTCTGGTGCCCCTTCAGTTTTATTTCTTCTATTTTTATTCAAAAACTCTCCTCCAAATTTACTATGTATGAAAAATAAATAATTGATCTACAACAACTTTATTTTTAGACAAATGATAATTGTATTAATTAAAATATTATTTTAATACTATATAATCTCTAATCACAATGTTATAATACTGTGTTTAAACTACTATTTAATACTTATTATTATTTTACTAAATAAGTTCATGATTTTCAATTAAAGAGTGAGGTGTAAATATGGATTTTATTAAAGAGAAAAATGTAGAAGATCAAAAAATGGCAATAATGAATTATAAAGGAAATGTTAAAGATATGGATATTCTTATTGCACATTTAATGACATGGTGTGAATTTGAAAATGTTAAAGTCAAAGGTTATCCTTTTTCTATTTATTATACAAGTCCTAAAAATACAAATCCTAATGAGATGATCTATGATATTGGAATTGAAGTGAATGAAGACACCGAATTAACAGGTCATGAACATGGGAGTACTGGTAGAATACAAGTCGTTGAGCTATTATCCCATAAAGTATTGTATAAAATACATAAAGGATCTTATGAAACCCTTGATAAGTCGTATAAGGAACTTGCCAGTCATGCAATAGAGAATAATTATGATATTATTGGTTCACCAAAAGAAATTTATTTAAATAGTCCTCATGAAGTAAAAAAAGAAGAATTATTAATAGAAATTCAATTTCCAGTAATTAAAATGTGATTTAAATAATATGGACTAACTATTAATTTCTATCGAATTTAATATCTAAATTAATTAAATTAATGGGTTTAAGATTAATCTAACTCTGTTTGTTCTGCAAGACAGAATTTACAAACAGCTTTTGGATTATTCTCATTATTTCTTTTAACTGGGCAATAAAATATACCATCTTTATATGTAACATGCAGGTTCCCTGGAAATGGAGTTCCAACAGGATGAATAGGTTGCTCTAAAATATATGTCGTATATAAACTAATTAAAACATATATTAATGGAAATTTATCATTTGGGTGCTCTTCCATATCCATTTGAAATTTAAGAATGTCTAAGGATTCACGAATTCTATCAACATCCACATAATCATTGTCATGACGATTTTTATCTTCGTTAATGTCTTTTAATCTCATTATAAAATATTTTATATAAATTTCTAAGTATTTTTCTCTATAATTTTCTTGAACATACTTTCCACTTTCTCTTAAAACAGCTGTAGCTACTGACAAATCATGAACAGTTATGTTTTTAGATAATGATCGTATCATATCTGTGAAATCTACTTTTTCTATTTTATCCATTTTTTTTACTTTATCAAACATTTTAAATGTGGCTTCATAATCTTTTTGATCCAAAAATAACACCTTTGATACTATAATAGATTAATAAATAAAATAAAGTATAAATAAAATAAAGTGAATAAATTTTAAAAATACAAATTAAGGATCTTCTAAGGATTTAAATACAAAGAATTTGAATATGTAATATAAAATAACAATAATGAATATCGTACCTAGTAAATTACTTAGAAACATGAAAGTATCACCAACCATGAATCCATATACTGTCCAAGCAAAATCGTTAATGAATAATACCATTGCATATATAGGATTGAAACCACTATAATTATTTTTCCGGTTCATATCAACAATTTGAATTAACAAAGTAATATTTAAAACAACAACAGTAGAAGATGCAAATTGACCAACGAATATAGTATAAAGTTCAGGAGCTACCATATTTTTCACTTTCTATAAAATTTTTATTTACCTAATGAGTTATTAATTACAAAATTAATTTATATAACTATATTGTATATATGATATATAAACATTGCTATCAATACAAGCTTTTTTAAAATTTTTTATTTGAAATTTATCATAACATTTATTTACAAATCAAAAGATTTAAGAAATTTTGGATAAAAATAATTGAGATTACTATCTTATTCTTAGAGCATTACCCACGACTATAAGAGTAACACCCATATCACCAATTATAACTGCTTCTAATAATGTAATATATCCTAAAATTCCTAAAATGATTAAAGTCAATTTCATGACAATTGAAATTACAACATTTTGTTTAACAATTTTCATAGTCTTCTTAGCTAATTTTAACAAAAATGAGACCTTAGAAATATTATCCTGCATTAAAACAATATCAGCTGCTTCAATAGCTACATCAGCACCACTTGTTCCCATAGCTATTCCAACATTGGCTCTTGCAAGTGACGGAGCATCATTTACTCCATCACCAACCATTGCAATATCATGATATTTTTCTGATAAATCTTCAAGAATATTTAATTTATCTTCTGGTAAAAGATTATAATAGTACTTATTTAGTGATAATTGGTTAGCAACCAATTCAGCTGCGGATTCATTGTCTCCAGTTAACATAATGGTATCAATATTAGAATCTTTAATATATTTTATAGTTTTTTCTCCATCAACCCTTATTTTATCATTTAAACTGATTACTCCAAGAATTTCAGATTCATTACCTAAAATAACACTTGTTTTTCCTTTATTTCTGTCAGATGAACTATCAATTACATTTTTCAAGTCTTTGTTGTAGTCAAATAATTCTTTTTTACCTAAATAATAAGATTGCCCATCAATATCTGCCTTTAATCCTTTACCAGCGATAGATTGGAAATTATCAACCTTTAATGATTTAATATTCCTACTTTCACCATATCCCTGAAATGCTTCAGCTATTGGATGTTTTGATTTAGACTCAATACTATAAGCTATTTTAACAATTTCATCTTCAGAGTATCCATTATTGCTAAATACATTTAATATGTTTAACTTACCTTCAGTTAAAGTTCCAGTTTTATCGAATAAAATCGCTTTAATTCTTGATAACTCCTCAATATACTCTCCACCTTTTATTATTATACCATTTTTAGTTCCTGATGTAATAGCTGAAACTATAGAAACAGGGGTTGAAATAACTAATGCACATGGACAAGAGATAACAAGTAAAATTAAGCTTCTTTTAAACCAATCAATCAAAGGTTGATGGAAAAATACTGATGGAAGAATAGTGACAAAAATAGCTATTAAAACCATTGTTGGAGTATAGTACCTTGCAAATTTATTAATGAAAATATCAACCCTTGCTTTTTTCTCTCCAGACTCTTTAATTAAATCAACGATTTTAGAAAATATTGTGTTTTTAAAGGTTTTTGTAACCTCGATTTCAATGTATCCTTCTTCATTAATTGTAGATCCATATACCTCATTTCCAATCATTTTACTAACAGCTAAACTCTCTCCAGTAATTGAGGCTTGATTAACTGATGTTGTCCCATTTAAAATTACACCATCGATTGGAATTTTATCTCCTGGCTTAACAATCACTACATCTCCTATATTCAATTCTTCAACTCTAACTTCAAATTCTTTACCGTTTCTTTTCACTACACCCTTTTCTGGATTTAGATTAATTAATTCAGATAAAGATTTTTTCGATTTGTCCAATGCAAAATCTTCAATATATTCGGCTAAGGAGAACAAAAGCACCAAAGAAGCTCCTTCTAAGCCTTCTCCAATCAAAAATGCTCCAACAGTAGCTATTGTCATTAAAAACTCAATTTGGAGGTTACCTTGTAACAATAATTTAAAACCATTGCATATAATATCAAATCCAACAAATATTACTATAGTTAAGAAAATAAAAATAGTAAATGGATTTTCTATAGTAACAAATCCAAAAGATAAAACAGGCTGGCTAATAAGATGCTCTAATCCTACAGCTAAAGCTAAAAGTACCCATCCTATTGCCATTTTAGTTAAAGGATGTTCAAAATAGTGTTTATGCTCATCATGATCTAAGTTTCCAGATAATGCAACATTATTACAACAACTACATTCCTTTACTTTCTTATAGTTGTTTTCATTTTCATTGCACTCACGACTACATGAATTGTTTTTTTGTTTTTTCATGACTACCTCTATAATTCTACAAGCTTAATTAATTATTTATATCTAAATATAAAAATAATATATTTTCATATATATAAAACAATTATAAACCAAGGTGTCTGATCATTCTGAAAAATCGATGCCTTATTTGAAGCTATTTATCTATAAAAAAGAATCAATCATGACACTCAACTAAAAGTACAGGTTAAATAATGATATTTACTAATTTAGGATCTTTAAAATCGAAAGATTTAAATACTATGGAGATTATATATTTAATTGG
>JAISZW010000108.1 GCA_031284445.1 Candidatus Methanovirga basalitermitum
ATTTTTAGTTAAATAGCAATCGGATTTTTATCTATATGGATTTAACTTTGTTTAAAAATTCAAAGTAGTTCAAGATTAATTTTTAGATTTAAATAAGTTTTAAGCTGTACTTTTTGAAACTACTATAATATACCTTTCAGATTCACCAGATACATTTTTTCATGTCTTGAATTTTTCATGAAAATGAGACACCTTGTTTTTTAAACTTTGATTGAAATTAAAAATAAAGCTTGATAAACAGGATTCTAAATAGAAATTTTTAATCAAGAAATTTTAATCAAAAATCCTTAAGTTGACAGCAATGAAGTTCTTGTGCATTAAATCCTCGATTTAGAATTCATCTTTAATATGAGTAAGTATGTCTTTAAAACTGAATTTCTTATTACCATCTTTATTATTACTATTATATTAATCATTTTCAGATTTTTTATCTTGATGAACTGTTGTCTAACCATTTTCAAATTTTGCTTCCTCTGAAAAAGATTTGCCTTCAGAGCCATTGTTTTTACTTGTATCATCTATGCTTTCTTTAAAATTTTCAATTTTTGGATTTTCAAAGTACTCTTCATCAGATATATTACTTGTATCATCAAGTACATCTTCTTTGGTTGTGTAATTTTCATTAAGATCATTTATAGATAATTTTTCTCCGTAGATAAGAAAATGTAACTTCTTTTTAACTCTATTTGTAAGCCCTGAAGTATGTGATTCCTTTTTAACTGTTTTAATGATATTATTTGTAATAAGTTCCATTTTCTTATCACCTTTAATCCAAACAAGACCATTTTGACCAACAACTATTTTACAATTGGTTGATTCTTTAATCATATTAATCATAGAACCTTTTTTACCAATTAAACGTGGAACTTTAGTTGGGGTGATGTTAGCTAAAATACCTTCTCTAAGTTTTCCCATACTTCTACTTTTCAGTCCTAATCTAACCTTGTTAACTTCATCAACATCTACAACTCTTAAAAAAAGAACATCACCTAAACCAAACATTTTGCTTAAATCTTTTTTTTCTCTTCCAAAAACTTCAGATGCTGGAAGTATGCCAGAATATGGAGAATTAATATCAACTTCCCAAATAGAAAATCTAATATCAGTAATTTTACCAATCACTATGTCTCCTCTTTTTGGTAAATATTTACTTTTAAGAGGAACTACACTAATTTTTTTATTTTTTAAGGAAACAAAACCAGTTAAAGAAGATAAGATATCTTCATCGTCTTTAAATGTCCCTCTTCCTGAATAATAGCCTTCTCCAGCTAAAATTTCTCCAGGAACTACCAAATCTTTGTCTTCTACGTGAATCATCTAATTTACTCCCTTATATTATTAAAAACATTCTAATAAAAAATAAATTTAATGTTATTTAATTAATTTAGTTTCAGAATTTCCTCCAGAGATTTTTTCCATTTGAGAAGCAAAATTATCTTGAAGTCCTCCAGGTATTTGAACAATAGCTATCCAAGAGCCATCTTTTTGCCATTCTTCGTTAAGGATTTGACCAAACTTGGAAATTACAGAATACCCACTTCCAACAACATCTCCAGGCAAATGAACAGCTATTTTCACTTTTTCAAAACTAATTGGGATTTTTATTTTAATGGCTTTTAAAACAGTCTTAATTTGTTCATCTAAAGGCTTAAAAGGGTCAATATGGATTTTAGACTCGTTCATAGCATTTTCAATCCTATTTATAGGGTGAGGAAGACCATTTTGAGGATTAATAGATTCTCTTGCTATTTTGTTAATAATAAGCAACCTTTTCTCCTCTTGCATCTTACGTTTCTGTTGAGCGGTAAGTTGAATGCTTCCTTTTTTAAGAATTTCTTTAGCTACTTCAACGACATCTTTTGTTTGGAAAATCTTACCCATAACCTCTTCTGATGCTTTATCTCCTTTTTTAGCATCTTTAAAGATTTCTTCAACGGCCAAAATATTTTCAATTCCAACATTGGAGCTATTAGGATTTCTAAAATCTGCTGCTAAATCAGAATCAACTAAGATTTCAAATCTTTCTCCATGGAACTCTAACCTTGCAACAACGGCATCATCAACATTAACCATACAAACAACATCCTAAGATTATAGAATCCATTGATACTGAAATAATACTATTTATTATTAGTTGTATGATTTTTTTTATCCTCTGATTTCTCAGCCTCTTTTCTTTTATTTAAATCTTCCACATATTTTAATATATCACTTTCTGAGACTTTAGAATATGTTTTGGTTTCTCTATCAATAATAGCTATTTCCACATTATTTTTGTTGAGTTTGTCTTCAGTAGCCTCATAAATGCCATCTAAAGATAAATCAATAGCTTCATCTAAGGATAAATCATCTTTATAATTCTTTTCAAAGACTTCCATTGCAACATTTCTACCAGAACCAATAGCTGTTGCTTTGTATTCAATTAAAGCTCCACTTGGATCGGTTTCAAAGAGTTTACATTCATTTTTTGTAACTCCACCAATAATAAGTGCTGAACCAAATGGTCTTACTCCACCATTTTGAGTGTATAATTGTTTTAAGTCACAGATCTTTTTAGCTAAAGTTTCTACTCTTATTGGTTCATTGTAAGTAATCTTGTTAATTTGAGACTCGATTCTTGATCTTTCTACTAAAGCTCTTGCATCTGCTACAAGTCCAGATGTAGCTACACCTATATGATCATCAATTTGGAATATTTTTTCTATTGATTTGGTCTCTACTAACTTACTTGTTGTTCTTTTATCTACTACAAGAACAATACCGTCTTTTGATTTAACTCCAAGAGATGTAGTTCCCCTTTTAACAGCTTCTCTTGCATATTCTACTTGAAATAATCTTCCGTCTGGGCTGAACACAGTAATTGCTCTATCATAACCTGCATTTTGTAAAGGTTGCATATTTAATTACCTCTTTATTTTTAATAATTAGTCATAATTAATGAATAACATTCTAAGTCTTAAATTTTTCATTTAAAATTCATGATATTGTATCAGTAAAATTAGTTGAATCATCCTAAGAATTCGAATGTAAAAATCAAAATACTTAGTAACATGAAAAAACCTATTAAAAATTTAAAAAATCTGGTTTAAATCTCCATGATTTAGTAGTCGTTATTTAACTTTTTTATACAATTATATATAATATTATAGTATATACTTATATCGAACCTGTAAAAAAGTGTGGAGTTATTTGGAAAAAATTACTTTTATTTATAAATAAATGATTGAAAATTTTTAAATGATTGAAAATTTTAGAAAAACTCCACAAAAATTTACATCATTACTTTATCTTTAAAAAATAATTCATAATATTTTTTAAATTAAATCATTAATTTAAATTTTAATTGAATAAATAAGTGAATAATAGTTATTTCATGAATTAACAGTTTATAAACTTATTAACAGCAGATTTAATAGTCCCTGATTTTCCAATAGTGCTAATGGATATTTTATTTCCTTTATATCTATACAACATGGTTAAAGAGTCTCGAACTTTTTCTTCAAAGTTTCTTTGGCATCGTAAAATTGTATTATAATAATAAAAACTATTTTTATCTTTAACATGATTAAATATATTCTCTTTTTCATGATTTAAATCAAAAAATTTCATAACCCATAGATTAAAATTGCTTGTTTCTAATTCACCATACAAATGTATAGCTGCTTCCCAAATAGCTGGTACTAAGTCATTCTTAGACAAAGATGTCTCTGACTTAATATCTAAAACTAAATATCTATAGTTTGCTCTTAAGGTTGGAGGTAATATTTTAAGCTTCATCAAAATCAGGAAAATAATTGAAAAAAGGTTTCTTGTAGCAAGGATTATTTTAACTTTGAAAGTAAATCATCAAGAGTTGGAGCACCAACAAATTCTACATTACCATTAATCACAACAGATGGGACAGCCATTATACCATATTCATTAGCTCTTTTTCTATTTTCTGCCATATTAACTATTTCAACATCCATTTGATCTTGGAGCTGTTCTTTTGCTTGATTAACAATATCCACAGCCATAGGGCAATAAGGACATGTTGGTGATGTAAATACTTCTACTTTATATACCATTATTATCATCTCCATTAATTAAATTAGTCATGAATTATAACAAGTCGTATAATATTCAATTTATTCATTTAAATAAATTTTTTAATCAATTAAACTATTTAACAAAATATTAATTTAGAAAAATTTGCAATATAAATATTTTCATTTATTAAATATTATACTTTGTATTGTATTATAAATATCATTCATATATTTTACTTATGTATATATCATATTATTGATAATCGTTAGTATATTATTACTCAAGGTGCCTGGTCATCCTGAAAAATCAATGCCTTCTTTGAAGATGTTTATCTACAAAAAAGGATTAATCATGGTATTCAGCTAAAAGTACAAATTAAATAATGATATTTACTAATTTAGGGTCTTTAAAATCGGAGGGTGTAAAAAAGTGTGGAGTTTTTTTCGATTTTTGAAAAAAATCGAAAATGATCATAAACCTTTATTTTACTAAAAGTATCATCCACACAAAACTCATACTTGAAAAATACAGTT
>JAISZW010000113.1 GCA_031284445.1 Candidatus Methanovirga basalitermitum
CAAAAACAAACAATACAAGAAAGACAATCCTCAAAACAAAAATAAATAATACACAACTAATAAAGATTAATAAAAAAGTAATAAAAAAATAAAAAAGATTAAGTTAAAAGAAATCCTCAAAAATACTATTGTAATAAAGGAATAAGTATTATAATTTAAATTTTACTTAACTCTTTTAATTAACTCAAAAATTAGTTTAAGATGTGAAATTATAAAAAATAGCAGATTATAGCTACTAAAATAGAAAAATGATCCTTTAATTGTTTATGCCTAAAACTTTATAGTGTTTACAGATAATTAAATTTAATTTCTAATTAAAAATAGCCATCAATAGCTAAATATCTTTTTTGTCTTAAATATACAATAGCTATTCCTTTTTCTCTTGCTTTCACTCTTAAATTCTTATCATTTGTGGCTAAAACTTTTGAAATACGAAGTAATCCATTATCAACAGACTCATTTTTCTTTAAAGACACATTTTTTATCGTGATCTTAGGAGACTTAGCTATTTTAATAGCTAACTCAGCATTCACCCTAATTTTTGCCTTTTTATTCTTCTTTAATCCTAATAATTCGTTGATAATAAATGAAGGAACAATTAACTTAAAAGAAGGTAAGGCTTTTTCAAGTTCAGTAATTATATCAATCTTGAATTGAAAGGGAATCATTAAAAATTTGTATCTATAATTAACTCTTTATTTTCCTCATTAATTAACAGTTCATTTTCATTATCTTTAAGTTCTTTACTAATCATTTTAGACAACATACTATTGCTATTAAAAGATTTTAAACTACTATGGATAAAATTAAAGATCTATATCCGTAGATTCGGTCTCTAAACCGATTCCTAATCCACTAACTGGATAAAACGAGTTTATATCCATAGTATTCTTTTTGTGTCTATGACAAAATTATTCCATAACCTATTAATCTCCATCTTGCTCCAACTCTTCGACTTAAAGCTACTCTTTGATCTTTATCTGCACAAATAGGCAACTTCAAAGTTAAATCAACAGTAGACCCCTTTACTTTAGTAACAACACCAACAGTAGTAGTAGTTCCACAGTTAATCATCAATGGTTCTTTTAAGTTAATTGGCTCTACATCTTTCTCATTTTCAATACCCACCACTCTTTTTAAAAGAAAAGTTTCCATTGAAGAGCTATTTAAAACAGGTGGGAGTGTGCCTGGTTTTCCAGCTACTGAACCTGAAAGAGAATCTGCTTTAGATAAAGAAGGATCTAATAATGTTGCAACACCAATAAGCCCACCAGGACCGATTTTATTAACATCTTCTCCACCAGCATTTAAACCTATTATTTCTGATGTTAAACTGACCCATTTATTATTCTTATCATTAATACCAGGTTTTATTTCAATTTCATCCCCAACCTTAAAAGTTCCTTGAATTAAACTCCCACCAATAACTCCACCTTTAAGTAAATCTGGTTTAGAACCTGGTTTATTAATATCAAAAGACCTTGCCACATACATTCTTGAGGATTTTCTTGGACTTCTTTTCGGAGTTTTAATTACATCTTCAATTGTTTTAATTAATATGTCCATATTAACTCCTTGTTGAGCAGATACTGGGATAATAGGGGAATTTTCAGCATTTGTCCCTTTAACAAAATCTAAAATTTCATGATAACTTTCAATTGCCCTTTCTTTTGAAACAATGTCTATTTTATTTTGAACAACGATTATATCTTTAACACCTATAACATCTAATGCCATTAAGTGTTCCTTAGTTTGAGGTTGTGGACAATATTCATTAGCAGCTATTACTAAAATTGCACCATCCATTATTGCAGCACCAGATAACATAGTAGCCATTAAAGTTTCGTGTCCTGGAGCATCTACAAAGGATACTTTTCTGAGAACTTCACTTTTAGTTCCACAATGTTCACACTTCTCTGCAGTTGTATAAGATAATGGTTCCTCACACTCAGGACATCTTCTAAAAACAATATCTGCATAACCTAAACGTATAGATATCCCTCTTTTTGTTTCTTCACTATGAGTATCTGCCCATACTCCTGATAATGCCTTAGTGAGAGTTGTTTTACCATGATCAACATGTCCCACTAAACCTATATTAACATCGGATTGTACTTTTGCCATATTACACCATAAAATTATGTTTTAGTTTTCAATGATTAAAATAATTTTAAATAATTTCAAAACATTCTTTTAAACTATATTTAAGTTATATTTTTTAAAAATTCTACTTTAAATTATTATATATTAATAAAAAACAATATAAACATTTTCATTATTTATTCTTTTAGAAATAATCTTAAAATTTTAGAAATAATTTTATTATCAATGATTTTTATGTCCATACTTAAACATTCTTGAATTCACAACATTTGAGTAAAGTTCTGGATGAATAACATCGTATTGTGTTTGTCTAATTGGGGGTAATTTCATTTCCCCCTCTCCTTTGTTCAAGTATTTCTTTTTTTTAATGAATAAAAAAGCATTCTGATTATATACAACATTTATATTTTTATTATTCCAAATTTCCCATCGGATACAATTCAGTACAATGAAATTATTTGTATTGAAAAGTTCTATCCAATATTCCAGCCATTACTCATTAAAATGGTTCGTTCCACCTTGTCCAGGACCTGCTGCAGAGAAAAATATAATATCTGATAATTTTGTAATATATATTTAATAAAGTTTTCAGGTAAATGTTCAGCTACTTCAAGCGACATGGCTAAATCAAAGATTTACTATGTTCATTATTATAGGCAATAATTCTTTTGCTGATTTCAAAGCCCCATCTTCATACCTACTATTGTAAAAATTATCATCATATTTTTCCATTATATGCTCCCATCCAAATAAATTTATTTGTTTTATTCTTCTGATTCTTCTTGGGAAGGGCTTAAAATTTCATTAATGGATTTATTACCAGTTTCAGAGACAACAGTATTAATTTGGACTATATCTTCAGAAATAGTATTTCCTCTAAAACTTTTTCGCCTTCTAACACCATCAGCTTTTGGTTTATATCCAATACCACCAGAAACTAAACTTTTAACCCTACGAGAACTATCAATGTCTTTTTTCATTGGAAAGCCGTTTTTATCACTTCCACCAGTAATTTTCAATTTATATCCTTCTAATCCTATTAATTTTCCATCCATATCTTCACCAATAGTTAATCCAACAATTTGTTTGTTAATTGAATCATTGGACTCTATTTGATAGCTATTTTCTTTATCTGAAACTACAACTTTAAATGTCAAATAATTCCTCCTTTACTTCCAATATAATGATAGTAAACTTATTTTTTGGCACTAAACTTCCTGATTTACTTATATATGATCTATATAGTTTTAATGCTAAAAATTTGGTGCTACACTATAATGCTATTTTCAATATTACATTTTTTATTTAATTAGACTATAAATATAATTTATTGGTTTATTTGATAAAACACCTTACGATTATTATAAAGTATTCAAAAAATACAAATTCTCCCCATTTAGGTTACACTATTCAAAAATTTCAAATTCTCCCCATTTAGGTTCATTTTTTCGCTTAATATCCACTATTTCATTAAGAGTCTCAAATTCATCTTCAGTTAATTTATCTTTAAACTCTTTTATTAAGATTTTATAATGTTTTTCAGGAATATCAACATGTAATTCATCACCTTCTTCAAAACCTTTACCTAAAATCCCACCTTTAATAGACATGGCAACTTTTTGACCCCTATGGGTAAAAGGAAGATTCTCTCCTTTATCTTGCATACTTTCAATCTGACCAATTAATTGACCATCCTGATTCATCAAGGAAAAATTTTGCTTTACAGTTCCACTTAAAACCTCAATACCTGAAATAAATGGTTTACTCTGTCTAAATACAAGTTTAGGTATAACTCTTATTTTAGCGGGTTTAACAATAGCATCGAGCCATGTTTTCTTCTGACTTTCCTCAAGTTCCCTAAGCCACTCCTCATAATCCTCTGTGATTTGATAGATTACATCACTTGAGAAGACTTTAACACCAGTTTCCTTAAGATTTTTTATTGCATTCTTATGAATCTTAACATTAAAAGCAAAAATAACTCCATGCTTAGGATTTTCCTTCAAAACAATAGATGCATTAACAACATCCTTTCTTGAAACATTACCAATATCCGCACTCCTAATAAGGATATTTAACTCTTTTAGAAGGTTTATGATTGCTTCAAGTGACCCTAAAGTATCTGCTTTAACTAAAACACCATCACCATCAGTACTAATAGTGATATCTTCAATTTCTTTTAATATTTCTTCCTCAACATTAGAACCCACTTGATGAACTCTAAGTGGAGAACCTGAAATAACATTTTCAAGATTTGGAGCAACTATCTTAACACCAGCTGCCGCTACGACCTCATCTACCTTTTTAAAACGATTTTTTGACCCTCTCATCTCTTCAAGAGGATTAATTTTTAGGATTGACCGTATTTTAGTCGTTAAAACACTATCCTTTTCTACTAAAACAATTTCATCCTCTTTTTTAAGAACACCATCATATATAATTACATCAATTGTAAGACCTAAGCCTTGTTCTTCTTTAATTTCCAAAACTGATCCTTTAGCAGGTGCATCTTCTGAAATTAATAGATTTTTCTTTAGATATTCTTGAGCCAAGCCTAAAAGTAGTGTTAAAACTTCTACAATACCCTCACCAGACTTTGCACTAATAGGAACAATACTTATCTGCGATGCAAAATCAGACACTCTATCAAACCTTTCAGACTGAAAACCTTCTTTATGAAGAGTTCCAACAATTTCATAAATATGAGAATCTAACTCTTGCTGAACACTTGCAGCCTGTTTAGAAAAACTTTCTGAAAATGAAGCATTAAGATAAGGATTCCATCCAAATAATCTATCAACCTTATTTGCAACTATTATAAATGGAGTCTTATACAACCGCAATATTCTTAATGCCTCAAAAGTTTGAGGTTTAAAACCTTCATTAATATCTAATATCAGAATAGCTAAATCTGCTAAAGCCCCACCTCGCTTCCTTAAACTTGTAAATGCAGCATGACCAGGAGTATCAATGAAAAACAATCCTGGAAGAGTATCAACTATTTCAAGCTTTTTTACAAATTTTCCACAGATTTTATTAATTGTATCAATTGGAATTTCAGTAGCACCAATGTGCTGAGTTATTCCTCCAGCTTCTTTTGAAGCTATTGTACTACCTCTAATAAAATCTAATAATGAAGTTTTTCCATGGTCTACGTGACCCAAAACAGAGATAATTGGTGATCTAATCTTCATAAAAATATAATAGATTCAGTTCTTAATTATAATAAATCCAATTTCAGAATAAAAAAAAATTAAAAAATTAAAAATGTATATATATCTTTTTTTGAAAAGAACTATAAATTAAATTAGTAGATTTATTCATAAATCCAAGAGTTATCAGGGACTTTGTAATAGAAAACTTCATCCTTATTAAAGAAAAGATTTATTTCTCTTTCGCTAGATTTTAGAGAATCAGATGCATGAATAATATTCCTTCCAGTAACCATGCCATAATCTCCACGAATTGTTCCTAAATCCGCCTCTTTAGGATTTGTAGCTCCTACAATCTTTCTTATTACAGATATTGCATCATCACCCTCAATAACCATTGCAAGAGATGGTGCTGATATTATGTAACTAACTAAATTATTAAAAAACGGTTTTCCTTCATGCTCACCATAATGAGTTTCAGCTAAGTCCTTAGTTACTTGTAAAAACTTAGTACCAACTATTTTTAAACCTTTTTCTTCAAAACGAGAGATAATCTTTCCAATTAATTTACGAGAAACAGCATCAGGTTTTAATATGACAAAACTTCTTTCAATCATAACTACTCACCTTATGCATTTTTTACCCATTTAACTTTTCTTGGAACTCTTTTGAGTTTAATCATGTTTTTTTCACATTTACTACCACAGAAAAAGTAGATTGAACCGTCTTTTTTAACATACATTTTTCCAGTCCCTTCTTCTATTTCTTTCTTACAAAACGAACATACCCTCATGTTTTACACCTTGAGTTGATATAATGAATAGAGATAATAGTAAAGATATAATTTAAGGAGTTTTAATCTCTTTAGCTTCTCTAATAGTATCTAATAACATCAAAATATCTCCTTCTCTAACAGGACCCATGATATTTCGAGTCAATATCCTTCCTTTATCTCTTCCATCGAGGATTTTGCATTTAACTTGCATAACCTCTCCAGTCATCCCAGTTCTTTTTAAAACTTCTATAATCTCTGCTGGAGTTCCTTCTTCCATATAATCACCTTTAAACTTTCATAAAGGATTAAAAGTAAAAATAAATTCACTCTTAAAGAATATCTTACCTTTAAAAGAATATCTTACCTTTAAAAAAAACAGTTACCCTTTAAGTTCACTAACCTTCTCAACAATTTCATTCACTAACTCTTGGGCATCACCAGCATCAATAATAGCAGCTGAAGCAGTTCCTACATTTAAACCTGCAGCTCCACCCACAGCATCCTTAGTAGGTAAGTAGACATAAGGAATTTCTTTTTCATCTGCAAGTACTGGCAAATGAGCTACAATTTCAGCAGGATCAATATCTTCTGCTATAAAAACTAAAATAGCATTTCCTCTTTCAATAATTTTAGTAACTTCATTAGTTCCTTTTGCTACTTTTCCAGTATTTCTTGCAATTTCTAAAGCTTCTTCTGCTCTTTCTGCTAAATCTTTGGGCATATCAAATTTTACATAGATTGCTTTTGCCATATTATTTACCTCCTTTTTCATCTGGCATTTACCATCCATCGGCAAATATCATAACTGCAGCTATAAATTAAAGAATTATAGTTATGTGAATTATATAATCGTAGAATTAAATTAATCATTTAACTATAAGGAAATATACAATATTCTACAATAAATATAATAACTAAATACTGCTGTTATAATAATAGTATAGTCTTAAATAACATTAACAATTGAAGATAGTGTAGTTCAATTAATTAAGTATATTAAAAACTATAGTTTTGAATTCTAATTAAAATCTAATTTTCAAAATAGTAAGTCTAATTAAAAAATAGTTCTATTTAAATAAACTGAAAATCATCTAAAATTCAATTTATATTAAAAGTAGATTCTTGAAAAATTAGACATTTTATAATATTTACTTAACCATTTATAAATGTTTTTAATAATAAATCAACTCTGTCAAATTGAGAAAATTATTTTTTAAAACTTTGATTGAAATTAAAAATAAAGCTTGATAAACAAGATCCTTAAATAGAAATTTTAATCAAAAATCCTTAAATGGATAGACTGTCTAAATCTCTACTGATGGTTCCTTATTTAAATCCCTATTTCTTATATTTTTTGATAGATTTCCATCACCAAAGTATTATATCTAACTAAAAATAGTATTATTACTATAGGGTGTCAGAAATTAGATAAATTTCCAAGCATTATCCATGCTTATTTCATACCATAATATATTTCAAATATCTTGAAATCTAAAAGTACAAATTTAAAACAAACAATTACAAAATAAAATGGTTTCCTAAACCGAAAAACTTAAATACCCTCATTTTCATATAATATATTGATGATAAAATGAAGATACCACCCTTCATGGATAAAGAAAACCCTAAATGATAATTTTTTGGACTTAATATTTAAAGATATTGATTCTAGAAAAACAAGACAAGAATTAGCTCGAAACAGTATTAAACAATTTTTAAAGCTTTAAACTATATAAATCTGGAAAAACATTATTATAGCGAAGAAAAACTGAAAGAAAAAAAGTTTAAAATAGGCTTTTTTTTCTAAAGGTTATTATATTATGGTGGTAAATTACCAAAAATCTTCGATTTTTGTAAATTATGAAAATCCCTTTGGGATTTTCAGTAATTAACATTAGCCATTGATAAAGACAAATGTCAAGTGTTAACAATGTTATTCCATCCAGGAGCAGTAACCCGATACTGAAATATATCTTGAAATATTAGAAGACCTTAAAAAAAGAAGAATATTTTGAGATTATGAGGACTTAATAATCGCTGATAAAGGTTATTACAGTTATAAAAAGCTATGAAATATCAGCTTTAAAATATAAAATTGTTTCTTTAATCTATACCTAAGAAAAACACGAAAAAAGAGAAGATATTAAGTAGATTTTGCTTATCCGTTAGAATGTTTTGGTTCTAAAAAATATGAAAAACCTATTTATAAAAGAATTTTTTCTAAGTTCAGTAGATTGATAGAGAAATGGAAAGATTTTAAGAAGGACAGGGCTTTAATAGAGGATTTTAATAAATTCCAATAATGGTGTGGGACATGTTAAAGTATTTACATATAAAGCAGTAGCAAAAAACACTTTTTTGAGTGTACTTTTAGCAGGGCTATATAGTGTTAAATGTCTACGAAAATTCAGTTTACCAGTTTTTAGTATAGTTTAATTGGAAGATTTATATATTGCTTTAAATTGATCCATAATGTGCATGATCAAGGCAAAATGACAAAATATATGAAGAAATAATTAAACATATTCCAATAAAAATCAAAACAAAAATTTTTAAATAGATTTGATTACTTTCGTCACGGAAATAATTATATAATTTATTGTTCTGTAAAGTTAAGAAGAATAATGGTGCAAAGGGAATAAAATATCTTCCTTGAATACCGCCAATAACCATAGATCCTGCAGGTTCCCAACCAAAGATTATAAGTAAAAGTGCTAATGATCCTATAAAAAAAATTAGAATGGATATTATTTTTTGTTTCATTAATAATTTAAAGTCATTTATTTCAATTACTGAAACAATTACTAAAACTATCAAATATATATATATGAGTATTAGTGGTAATGGATAACATTTAGCTAACCATCCAAAATATCCAACAAAGCTTGTTGCAATATAATTAAATCTTGTTATTAAAGTATTGGTAATTATATATGAAAAATCTAAAAGATAAGATCCATTGGAAAATGTGGATGAAACTATTTTTGAACTACTGCTAACATAATATTTAGATAATAAATTCCAAAATACCACAATTATGCCTGGCGGTATAATTATTGACAGAAAATAAAGCAATCTAATTCTTATATTGCTGAAATTTGATTTGGGAATTATGAAAAACAACAATCCTAATAATATATATATTTGTTTTGATAATGCAACACCTAATAAGGATAGAGATAATAATATAATGTCATTTTTTTGAATTTGTTTTTTATTTAAAGCTAATTTTAAAAATAAACATATTATAAAAAAAGATAATGCATTATTTAAACTATCTCCTGAAGCTGATGCAGCTTGACTAAGTGTCATTGGCATTAATGTTATTAATAAAAACATATATTTCCCAATTGGTAAAATTTTAATTCCAAAATACACAATAATAGCATATGTAATTAAATTAATTAAACGAGTTAAATACAACAATATTAAAGGAGATAAATTAAAGAATTCACCTGTTTTAAGAACAAATGCAGGAGCAATATATGACATAGGAGGGTATGTATATATATTAATAATACTAATTTTTTGAGTTTCATGAGCATTTAAAGGTTCATTGAAATATTGTAAATAATCATTTCTTCCTAACGACATTATTTTCATTATATCGTCAGCATCATTAGAGGATAATGATACATTCCCTACACTATCACCAATAGATTTAGGGACAGTTATGGATGGATTTTTCTGGATGAAGTTCCATTGGCTTACATCCCAAGCTTTAAGAAAATGTGAACTTTCATCTGCAACCATAAAAGGAGCTGTCACAAATACGAATATAAATCCAAAAAATAAGCAAAAAAACAAAAATATTGTTTCAATTTTGAGATCATTTATTTTATTTTTAAACATAATAACCAACATAATATTTAATTAAAAAACATGGATGATACAATTGCATTATTAAAACTATAAGTGAAATAGACTCATATTTTATTAATAATGGTCATGAATCATATTTTGTTGACTAACGAGGTATATGTAACGAGGATAAGTCATATAATGTGGTGGATTTATTTCTCCAACTTCATCTATTCTTAATCCATTTTTAGTTAATGTAGTGTTAAATGATTGTAATCCACCATATAATTCAGGAAAACCATTATTTGCATTGTCAAAAACCCAAACTTTTTTATTATCATCTATACTTTTATTTATATCTAAAATCATCGAAGAATTATTAGTCCATACTATAAGTGTTTTATTGATCAAATATAAATCAAAAAATTTAACCATTAGATGAGGACCAAGGTATATTATCATGTCATTATCGCTCATTTGATTTAAATAATTTTTAAATTCTAAATCAGCGATTTTAAAGCTATTTTCAGCACTTATAAAAGTGACACTATTTAACAAACCTACTACTATTATGAATATTAAAATTGGAGCAAAAACTGTTTTTTTTGAATAGGTTTTTGATAACAAAGCTGAAAAAGATAACCATAAACAACCTTCAACAACAAAAACATATTTTGCATAGAACATTGGCTTTATTAAAACAGAAAATATTAATGCAAAAGACATAGTACTTAATAAAACAAAAAATCCTCTGTTAATGAATGTTGAGGAATTCTTTTTATCCTTTTTTATTTTAAATAGATAATATACTATTAAAGATATAAAGACTATGAAAAATAATATGCCTACATTGTTTATATCATAATCATGATAATTTGGAGAAAATATAAATCCTATGATGTTAACTACATCTGGAAATGATGGAACACTCCATTGATTGTCTCCTAGTACTGTATTTTTAATAAAAAGAAATACCCATGGAATATAGGCTAATGTTATAATTATTCCAGATAATAACCATGTCTTTATTAAATTTCTATTTTTTAAGATTAACAATAAAAACATGAAAGCAATAGCTATTGATCCATAGTAATGAGTGTAAGCTGATAATAAACTAAAAATAGTAAATATGATCCAATTTTTCTTACTATTCTCATTTGTGATTTTATAACAATAGTAAAAACTTAATGTTACAAAAAACATTACCCAAGAATACATTCTAATCTGTGTATAATAAATCATCATTTTAGGCATTGTAATAAGACAGAATCCAAAAATACCACACAATAGCCATCCGAAGTCTTTTCTTAACTTTGTTAAATTAAAACCCAATAATAAAATCAAAGGAATAATAGAGACTACCTTATACACTATAATATTAAAAGATAGTTGATGGGGCAAGATCATTAAAATAGATTTCAAGATCATATAATATAAAGGAGGATGAACATCCATTGAAATAATAAATATCATACTTTTTAAATCTTTAAAAGATAAATCGACTAAATTAATAGTATATTCTTCATCTAACCATAATGACTGATTTAATCCTAATATTAACATGATTAACAATAAAATTATGCTTGAAACAAATAATACTATGCCTATAATTTCATCAAAGTTTAAATTTTTCTTTAAAATATTCATATTAATCTACATTATTTATTTTTGTATTAATTTAAAATTAAAGTTTCATACATTCTTTATTACCATTTTTATTTTTTAAAAACTATTTTAAAGAAAAAATCGAAGAATTAAATTATTAAGAGTAAAAAGTTAAGAGTAAAAAGTTTTGAATTATTTAAATGGCTATAATAAAATTATTAATATCTTCTTTATATGTCTTTCTATTTAATAGAGCCTGTAAAAAAGTGTGGAGTTTTTCCTTATATTACTTCATTTCCCAAAGAGAGCTAAATACTCCAATAATCCTTGAACTGTCTTAAATTTACTTTTAGTTTCTGATTTCTTAGTCTTACTATAATGTTGCTCTGTTTGATTCGATGTTCTAGGTATAAAATTATTAACAGTAAACTGTAAGACTTTCAAAGTTAGGGATTATCTTTTTCTGAACTTTTATTATAACCGATGTTAATCTGTCATATTCTACATCATGAGTAGATATTATTATTGTAATCCCTTCTTTATTAAGACCATATAATAACTTTAAAACTTGTGATGCTCCATTAAGATCAAGACTATAAGTTGGTTCATCTAAAATCATGATTTCAGGATTCATAGCCAAAATACCTGCAATATTTTCATGAAAAAATAATAAGAAGAAGAACAATTAGATAAAATCTTCATAATAGAAAATATTAATTTATGTTCTAACACTTTTACTTATTAGAAGAAACTTTTAAAAACGGAGAACGAAAAACAAGTTTTTCTAACTTTAAAATCATAGATTTGTTCACAAAGTGAATTTAGAAAACGAAACGAGAACTGAAGTTCTCTAAGTTCACTTGTGAACAAACGGAGAATAAATTCTCCTAAATTAAAAGTTTTCGACTTTTAACAAACAAGTTTTTCTAAGTATGATAAAATCAAAGATTACCAAAAATCAAAGATTTTCTTAAATTTTGTCTTGTTAGCAAATTTTCAATTGCTAAATTGCCTTAACCAACAAATCAAAGATTTTTCGTTTCTAACTTTAAAAATAAATAAACATTATTTAAATAAAAATTTTTTATCTATTAAAAAATAGTTAAAAGTGGTTTTATCAAAAAATCATCTGGATAATATGTGAACAGCTGATGTTCCACCTGTTCCACCAACATTATGAGTCATGCCTATTTCAGCACCATCAACTTGACGTTTTCCAGCTTCTCCCCTTAATTGCCAGACAATTTCAGCTGTTTGAGCTATTCCCGTTGCACCAAGAGGATGTCCTCTTGATTTTAACCCTCCAGATGGATTGACTGGGATTTTTCCTCCATTTTGAGTCATACCTTCCTCAACAGCTTTACCTCCTTCACCTTTTTCTACAAATCCTAAATCTTCAATAGCTAAAATACCATTAATTGAAAAACAATCATGAACTTCAACTGTATCAATATCTTCACTTGTTAAATTAGCCATTTCATAAGCTTTTTTAGCTGCTATTTTAGTGGAGTCTATTGTTGTAATATCTCGTCTATCATGTAATGCAATTGTACCTGATGCTTGAGCAGAAGCTTTAACATGGACTGGAGTGTCAGTATATTTATGAGCATCCTCCGCTGGAGCCAATATAATAGCTGCTGCTCCATCAGTTACAGGAGAACAATCTAATAATCTTAATGGATCTGCAACCTTACTGGAATTTAAAACTTGATCTACCGTTATTTTAAATGGGAACTGTGCTCTTGGATTCTTAGAACCATTTTCATGGTTAATTACAGAAAACATTGCTAATTGCTCCCTTGTAGTTCCATACTCATGCATATGTCTTCTTGCCATCATAGCATAAAGTGACGGGAATGTTGCTCCTATTTTAGCTTCCCATTCTTGATCTGATGCTGTTGCTATTGCAGGTGTTGGATCTACAACATCAGTCATTTTTTCTACCCCAGCAGAGATTACAATATCATGATAACCTGAAGCAACAGCCATTATCCCCTGTCTAAGTGCAAGACCGCCTGATGCACATGCTGCTTCAACACGAGTGCAAGGAATTGGATTTAAACCAGTATGATCAGCAATAAGTGACGCTATATGTTCTTGTTGTATAAAAAGTCCTGCTGTCATGTTTCCTATATACATAGCATCTATATCATCGCCTTGAATGTTAGAATCCTCAATAGCTGATAATCCTGCTTCTGCTATTAATTGTCTAAATGATGCCTCCCATAACTCTCCAAATTTTGTTTGTGATACACCAATAATCACTACATCTCTCATAATTTCACCTCAGACATTCTTTTTTTGATCAAACTTTTTTTAAAAGTTTGACCTCAAATTGATATTTTCTCTAAGACATTCTCAATTTTCCTTTATACTTCGCATAAACAGAATAATCAACATAAATCTTATCATCAATAAAATCTTGGGTTTTAGGAGCTAGATCTCTTATTTCACCTATTTTATCATTAACCGTGATAGCAAAAGCATCACTTCCAGAACCTGAACCATAGGAAACAGCTAAAATCTTATCTCCAGAGTGAGCCTTATCAAGAACTGAACAAAGACCAAGAGGAGTAGCTCCTGAATATGTGTTTCCTATATTAGGAGTTAAAAGACCATCTTCTATTTGTTCATTATTGAAACCTAAGATCTTACCTACCTTTAAGTAAAATTTACCATTTGGTTGATGAAAAACTCCATAATCATAATCTTTTGCAGTTGTTCCAGTCTCCTCAAACAATCTATTAGCTGCTCCTTGAACATGCTTGAAAAATGCAGGTTCCCCAGTAAATCTTCCACCATGACTTGGATAGGATTGACCTTCTCTTCTATAGAAGTCAGGAGTGTCAGTTGTAAAACTACAAGTAAAATCAAAATCTGCAACGGTATTTTTCTCTCCAATAATGTATGCTGCCCCTCCAGCAGATGCAGTATATTCTAATGCATCCCCTGGTGCTCCTTGAGATGTATCAGCACCAATAGCTAAACCATATTTAATCATTTTAGAATCAGCAAGACCAATGACCATTTGAATCCCAGCAGTACCTGCTTTACATGCAAATTCTAAATCTGCTGCAGTCATATCTGGAGCTGCTTCAATTGATTCGGCTACTATTGTCGCAGTTGGTTTTACAGCATAAGGATGAGATTCAGAGCCCACATAAACTGCACCAATATCTTTAGGATCAATTCTACTTCTTTTTAAAGCATTTCTTGATGCCTCAACAGCAATAGTTGCAGTATCTTCATCAGGACCAGGTACTGATTTTTCATTAACAATTAATCCTTTAGAGATAGCATTAGAGTCATCACCCCAAACTTTTGCAATTTCCTCTACTTTAATTCTGTATGATGGTATATAAACACCATATCCTATTATTCCAGCCATTTAAACAACCCTATAACACTTTTAATTAAAATCATGAATAAAGAAAATATTATATATACTAAAATCTAAAGTTATAGCAATCGACATAATTGTAAGTATTTAATAATAAATTTTATCACTATATAATAAGGCGATAAATCACTAATCGAAGGGTATACAAAAAAATTTCGCTCCGGAAAGTTAAGTTGATTACTATGATATTAAAAATCTATATTAGATATTTAAAGACAAAAGTTATAAACTTTTTAAATGAATGTTTTGGAAATTCTATGTTAAATACATGCTGTTAAACTATAGTCGTGAGAAATAATCTATAACTTATCATTAATAGCTCTTATAATATCTCCATCAGCAAGTATTCCAACTAATTTATTATTTTCAACAACAGGTAATTGATTAAAAATAGCTTTATCAGGAATATTTTCACTCATTAAAGTAATGGCATCTTGAACAGATGATTTTGGGCTTACTGATTTAACATTGGTTATCATCACATTTTCAACTTTTGTACCTAACTTATAATGATCTAATATCAAATTATGTCCTAAATCAGTAGCACTAACTAACCCTATTAACTTATCACCATCCACAACAGGTAAAGCACTAATCTTATTCTTCATCAACTTTTCAAATGCAAAAACAACATCTTCATTTTTTACTATTGTAACAACACCCTCCGTCATTAAATCTTCAACTTTTAAATCTTTAAACATTAATAATCCTCCCGAAAATATAATTTAAGTTTCAATTTCTTCAAAATCTTTTTGACTACTACCCTTAATTATTGCATAATTATCACTAATGTCTTTCATTATAGCATCTATTGTTGTAACCACATCAATATTTTCAATTACATGAACACCAAACTTTTTTGCCTGAGATTCAATAAATTTATGAGTCTTTCTAATAGCATAAAAATTGTTCATATATTTTTGTAAAGGTCTTCTTGCCCACATCTGCCGACATCGTGAATAAAATCTCCCTTTATGAGTTTCTTCATCTTGAACCGTGAGTATAAACATCCTCACATTATGATGTTTAGTTAATTTTTCACTTATATAACCTGGAACAACATGTACTCCTTCAACGATGATACTGATACCTTCTTTAAGAGCTCTTTCAATGACTGCATCAACACCAACACATACAGTATCAACATGATCTTTAAAACCCACTAAAATCTCATCAATCTCCGGTGGAGGAGGTACTCTAAGACTTTTATAGGAACTAAAACTTGATTCATGCAAGACAGGGCTTAGCTCTTTTGAGACTATTTTACGCATTACTTCTCTAATCATATCTGTACTAATTGTATTTTTGATACCTAATCTGTTAGCTATTTCAAATGCTATTGAAGATGTTCCAACACCAGAAGCACCACCAATCAAAACAACTAATGGTTCTGAACATTTTTTTATCTGTCTCCATGAAACATATTTTTCAGCTACCTCAGGATCTTCTTTTCGTAAATTTTTTAAAACCAATTCTACAAGATCATCAATAGTGATTAAAGACAATTTATCCTTTTTTAGTTTAGAATGAATGAAAGCTGCTAAAGAATAGGCTCTACTTGGATCTAACTCTGCTTGAGTTAGTGATCTCGAAAGAACACCTTTAGAAAAAGGTTCTTCATACACTTTATCACCAATATTTCCTTGAACCATTATTCTCATCGTTATTACCTACTTATTCTGTTTAAGATAAAAAACTTCACAATTTAAAAGAACCTTTTAAAAACGGTGAATCAAAGATTCTCCTAAATTTCTTTCAGAAATAAAAGGTTCATCAAAAACTATTTTTAGAAAATAGCTATTTCAATTTAAATAAAAGTTTCCTACATTTTATAAATTTAAAAACCAAAGTTTTATGTTATAAATCTTTAAAAATATATTAAAATGTTTATTCAATATAGTGTTTAGAATTAGTTTTATCCTAAAATTTATATTAAATTATTTATGTTAATATTTTATTAATTTATATAATATTGTTATTTAATTACTTATTTATAAATTTTTTGGTTATGGGAGGATGTAAATTTTTGTGGAGTTTTTCTAAAATTTTCAAGTTTATTTATAACTAAAAGTCAATTTTTCCAAATAACTCCACACTTTTTTACACCCTCACAGCTTCTAAGAGTTAAAGCTAATTTATAAATAGAAAGTCAATTTTTCCAAATAACTCCACACTTTTTTACAGGCTCAACAAATCATAATGTTTATATAGTATTAAGATAAAACCTATTAAAGAACTCAAATTACACTTAATATGATATATATGTTGAAAAAATGTATGTTGAAAAAATGGATATTTGCAATAGCTATCTTATTGGTGTTGCATTCCTATTAACAGTTAACATAACTTGTCTTGATATGGTTTATATCTCTGGGGACATCATCATTTTGATAGAAAATATTATACTGTTAATAATGTGGAGAATAATAATTCCATTTCATGTATAGAATATTATCTTGATATAGTTATATTAATGTACTATTTGAAAATAATAAATCATCTTTAACAGAAAGCAGTACTAATACAGATAATGCAACTTTATGGATATAGTTAAATTCTACTAATGAGGAGCCTAAGTAAGTACTACTGACGAATATGCTACTTTCACATTCAATAGTTCAGATGATGTTAAATATTATGGTGTTTATTTAACCGTACTATATGGGTGATGATGGATCAAATTCTAAAATGCGGGGGCCTGATAATTTACCCCGTACCACCACAGGAACTTTGACTATTCAAATTCCTCATTACTATAACAGACAAAAATTTTATCGTGTAGTTGATCTTAGAATTGATTATTATTGGAAATATATGTAGATAAGGTTTATTTTAATCGTTATGATTTACATAAATTTACAACCAAAATAGTTAGAGAATTCGATGAAATTTTTGTTGGTGATCTCAATCATAAATTTCAAGCTAAAAATAAACATTTAGCTAAAGATAGTCATGATTTACATCAATACGAGATTAGAAGGCAATTAGAATACAAATCTAAGTGGTATTGTAAAGAATTCAAGATTGTAGATGAAAGTTACACTTCTAAAACTTGTAATGTTTGTGGTCATCGAAAAGAGGACTTAAAACTTAGTACAAGAGAGTGAACTTGCCCTGATCACGGTAACAAGCATGATCGAGATGTGAATGCTTCAATCAACATTCGAGCAGTAGGGATGTGGATTGCCTTTAGTAAAACTAACACATAGTTAATGGATTAGGAACCTCTTTCCTCTTCAGGTAAGAGTATTTCGAGGTTTAAAAATGATAAGAATTGTTGTTGGTCTTGGTAAGAACAAAAATGTCCTTAAAGCAATTGAAAAAATTAATAATATTGATGATTTGGATGTTACAGTTGTTGAATCGGAGGAACAATTGTTTAAATCGCTTATATCTGATGAAATTTATGGTGTTGTAAGAGGTTCACTTCCTTCATCGTTAATAATGAAAATGATGAGGAAATATTACAATAGATCAATAAATAGAGCAACATATATTAAAGAAGATAGACATGGTACATGTTATGAGTTCTTATTAGCTCCTATTGGAATTGATGAAGCTGATTCTTTTGATGAAAAGGTGAACTTAGCTATTCAATCATCAAAATTCCTGAAGTCTATAAATTTAAAACCTAAGATAGCTATTTTATCTTCTGCAAGAGAAGATGATTATGGACGAAGTGATTTTATCGATGAATCGTTGCAGAATAGTGAAAAACTTTACAATAAACTTAAAAATAGTAATTTAGGTGATGTAGAAATAAAGAATTATTATATTCTTTTAGAGAAAGCAGTTAAAGAGAAAAATAACTTGATTTTATGTCCAAATGGAGTTATTGGGAATATAATATTTCGATCATTGGTTTTACTTAATTCTTGGAATAGTTATGGTGCTGTTGCATTGGGAATTGATGATGTTTTTATTGATACAAGTAGAGATCAAACTGTAGAAGGTTATTTAAGGTCTTTAAAATTAGCTTATCAAATAGTTAAATCAAAAAATAGTTAATTAAACAAAACCAGATAAAATATATACAATGCTGTCAATTTAAGGATTTTTGATTAAAATTTCTATTTAGAATCTTGTTTATCAAGCTTCATTTTTAATCTCAATCAAAGTTTAAAAAAATAATTTTCTTAAAGTTGAAAGCATTGTGAATATATAATATTAATGTGATAAGTGTATTAAATATAGTGTCACCAAATTTAGCATTAAAACTATCAAAATTATTATTAAATAAATCAGGGAAGTTTAGTACCAAAAATTAAGTTTTTTACTATTAGAACAATAAATCAATATTATAAATAAATTATTTTATTAACAATAATACATGATTAACAATATAGGAATTTTAACATGGCAGTAATAGCTGAAAATCATTTTCAATTTATTTTAGAAGTGGGAATTTTAATATTTGCAAGTGTGTTCTTTACACTAAATTTAGCACCTATCTCATTAAGTATAGTAACCTTACTTGCATTGATTTTATCTGTTGGGTTTACTTTAATATTTGGGATAGATCTACTCATGTTAATTCTATCGTTGGGACACAATGAATTTACACATCCCTTTGGATCTATTGCATTACTTACTGTTATAACTGGCTTTGCATCTTTGAAAATAATGGAAAAATCTGGGGTCAACACGAAAAAATTAAAGACATTTTTTATTGGTATTGTAATTCTTATAACAATATTTGGAGGTTTCATGCACAGGTCATTTTTATTGTTATGGATGTTAGGTTTGTTCATTGGATTTTTAATAATCTCTAAATCTTTTAGAGAAAAGGCATTGTTATCAATAAAACAAATTACCATGTTTTTAGGAGTTGGAATTTGTGCTTTTATAGCTTTAGAAGTTGTCTCTGAGATATTACGAATGGAAATTTTCTCTCCATTGGTTAGAATAGGTAGAATTGAAGAAAATTCATTAACTTCTATAAAAATGGTTTTAAATAATACCTATTTAATTGGTCATAATCCTGACTCTACATATTGGCAATCAGCTGGTTTAGGGTTTGCTGATGGTTATATTTCATTACCAATGAATTTGATTTTAATGTTCGGCCTTCCACTCCCTTTATTTTTTGGTCTTTTGGTTACAAAAAAAGATCAAATTGACTATTTCCTTCCAGGAACTATGGGTTATTCCTATGATTTTGGTTATCTTGGATTAGTAGTTTTAATAGCTTTTACAATTATTACTTTGTTGGTTGGATTAAAGCTATTAACTATTTATCGCAGAAAAAGAGAAAGGAATAATAAAATGTATTTGGGTAGAGAAGTTTTGTTAATAGGTTCTTTAACTGCTTTTATAACCCAAGCAATAATAGGTTTATTTGTTTCTAACAGGTCAATTAATGGTATAGCATTAATAACATTCCTTTTCCTTGCATCTATGGTTTTAGCTCATGCTGTATCTATAAAACATGAATAATTTCTATATAAAACTCAAAAATGGTGTAAAAATGAAAAAGGCATTAATATTAATAGGTTGTCCTGAATCTCCATCTCAAACTCCTTTAACGATATATGCATCTTATAAATTAACTCAAATGGGTTATAATATTACAATAGCTGCTAATCCTGCAGCAACTAAATTATTAGAAGTTTCAGATCCTGAAAATCACTATTTCAATGAAAAATTGGATATAGAAAAAGCATTATCTAATTTAAATGAGAATAGCTATGATTTACTGCTTGGATTTGTTCATAAAGATGCTGCTGCATCTTACTTTGTAACCTTTTATCATATTCTTAAAACAAAGTCAATAGCTTTAATCTTTGAAAAAGATTCGAATTTGTTGGAAAAGTATGTAAACATTGTTGATGAAAATACAGATGCCGAAATGGTTGTTGCGAGAGTATTTCATAATGTAAATCCTTTAAAAGTTAAATTGGATAAGATTTTAAAAACTTTATAGAGAATTTCATTAACTTAAAACTTTAAAAGTAGATGTTTCAGTTTAGTACTGAAAACTTTTAAAAACTATTTAATACCTTCATTATCAACGATTATAGGATTACAAGAGATAATAGCTATTTTAAATGAATTTACTGAATCTCTAAATTAAAGGTTTAGGTGGATTTGGTTTACCTTTCTTATTCTTTTTACCTATCTTCTTAAGTCTCATTTCAATAAACTTTTTACCATTTTCACTCGCAGCAAAAATGGGAATAGAGTTACCAACTTCTAAATAAGCTTTCTTAGAACCAATACTCCTTATAGATTTTGAAGCACAAGCAGTCACAACATCACAATATTTAAAAATATTCTCAGCCTCATAATGATCTACTCCTGTTGAGTGAACTGAAAACAAGTATATGTTTACATTTTGATTATCTTTTTCTAATTGCCTAAGTTTTTCACCACCTATTCCAGATGCAAGTGTGACTGCAATGTTCTTATAACCTTTAACTATTGCTAATTGAACTCCTTTATACTGATTTATATTTGCATCTTCAATATTTAAAACATTCTCTTTTCCAATTCTCTTAATGACTTCAGGAATAGGGCTTGTTTTTACAAGACCAGAAACTCTTCCTCCAATTCCTTGAATTTTACTTGTTTCAGTTATTAGTACAGTTCCACAACCCTCACAAACCATAACAACAACATCGATTGCTTTTTCATCTAAAAGTGTTGAAAGTATCTCTGAAATTCCAAATGAAAGAAAATCTTTCATTTTTAATTGCCTATTAGGACTGCACATTCCAAAATCTGTAATCCTAAACTCCATATTTTCCTTTACAACATTCTTATTAAGTTTTTCAATTCCTCTTTTTTCATGGAAAAGTGGGCAGTAATCAATTTTAGGATCATCAACTTCAACTACTTTTCCATTTTTTATAACAACTTTAGATTTTCCCATTGCTTCAACAATATGTTCATCCATAAGAATCATCTTTTTGTTTTAAAGAAAACTTAAATTTTTTAAATTCTAAAACCCTATTGCCTATGACTAACTCTAAATTCTTTAATTAAAGAACTAATCTTCTTTAGGGCATCATTTTTCTTCATATTAGTTTCAATTATTACTCTCCCTGATTTTTCCCACCATGAACTAGGATAAGATTTATTATTTTCTATTCTTGAATTAAAGTTGAGTTTCGAAGATGCCCTTGCTATTTCGTTTAGCTCAGGATTCTTTATACAATGTTCCTTAGCTATTTTTCTACCTTCTTTTTTTGTTTTTAGTGCATTGATGTAGACTGACCATACGATTATTGACAAAAAATCACCTCATATTATTCTTGTATTTAAGTTATTACAATAATAAATATTTATTTAAATTGTAGATTATATCCAAATTTCCGAGGGTGTAAATTTTTGTGGAGTTTTTCTAAAATTTTCAAATTTATTTATAAATAAAAGTAAATTTTTCCAAATAACTCCACAATTTTTTACAGGCTCATTTCATCAAAAAAATTTTAAAATCATTAGGTGCATCCAATGAGTGTGAGTAATATTGTAACATGGCATCGCAGAAGTGTATTATACAACAACAGTAACCTTTAAATCCAATTATAATAAATTAAGGATTTGTTTCGGTCATATTTTACTAAATTAGTTGTAAAATGTAGGCATTCCAGGAGACCTATCTTCAAATTTATTGAAGAATTTACTCGGCTTTTCAAGGTTTTTAAGTACTATTAGGATCTGATTGATGTCTAATCCAGAGAAAATACCTGTAAACATGATTTTAAGACATAATATGAACATTTCAACATTTTTCACACAGTACGATGCAATGATTTTTTCAGATTTTCTAGAATCGATAATTTTAAATACATGCCCTAACAAAATATAATTCTTGTTTTCTTTTTCGTAATTTAGATGATGCTTCATCATTATCACAAATAATAATATAAACCATAGTATTTAAATTTAATGGTTATAGAATATGGTAAAATTTAATTTTATAGGATATTAAAATGTATTTTTACGATGGAAGACTGAACAATATAGAATATAAGTAAAATGAGATATTGAAGACCTATAATTTTTTTCAAAAAAAGATTTGGCTATATGTTTTGTTAAATGAGTCTACATTAAAGCGAATGTTAAAGAATAATACATTGATAAAAGAAATTTTAGATTATTCTATACTGACAGAAGCTAAAATTAAAGTTACATTAGATGATCTTTTATAAAATTTTAGAGAGTTGTTGAAAATTCTATCTTAGGTAGTGGAAAAATGGTAGTTGTAGTTGATCCTCAAAATGCAGGAATATCAGGAAATATGATCTTAGGAGCTTTAATTGATTTAGGTGTTAATCAAAGAGAATTAAAGCATGTTATAGGTCATGTTATCTCTCATTTTGGAAATGCAGATATTAATATAAAAAAAATCAATTCTTATGGTATTGAATCCGTTTATGTTGATGTTGTAGAGAATTGTGAAGAGAAAAATAAAATAATATCTTACAGAGAGCTTATTGATAGAATCAACAGTTTAGATAAGGATGATTTGATTAAAGATGATTTGATTAAAAAATCTAAAGATATTTTTAAGAGAATAGCTATTAGTGAATCAAAGATACATGGAAAATCTTTAGATAGTATTCACTTTCATGAAGTTGGTGCTGTAGATGGAATAGTTGATGTGTTTGGATCTGTTTATTCTTATTATGGTCTTGGATTTAACAATGAAAAGGTAATTGGTCTTCCTCCTGCTCTTGGAGGAGGAACAATAGATTCTTCTCATGGTAGAATTCCTATACCTGCACCAGCAACATTAGATATTTTAAAAAATGTAGAATGTTTTGGTGGACCTCTTAAGAAAGAGTTAACCACACCGACTGGTTCAGCTATTTATGTTGAACTATGCAATGATTTTCAATCCTTTCAACCAATCATGGAAGTGGAAAATGTAGGTTATGGTTCTGGGTCTAAAGATTTAGGATTTGCGAATGTTTTAAGGATCATAAAAGGTTCCTCTAATTTAGATTTTGAAAAAGTTGATGTAATAGAGACAAATGTAGATCATTTAAATGGAGAATTTTTAGGGTATCTGTTTGAAAAGCTTGTTGAAAGTGGGGCAAGTGATGTAAGTATAACTCCAACCATCATGAAAAAAAATAGACCAGGTCATATAATTAAGGTTATATCTTCCACAGAGAGAACTGATAATCTTGTTTCAGTTATTTATGAAGAAACTGGAACTTTGGGAATACGAGTTAGTAAACAGACTCATAGAGGAACAATTAAAAGAAAAGTAATATCTATAAGTGTGGATATGGGAAAATACCTAAATACCTCTGATGTTCGTAATATTAGATTCAAATTAGGCATGATGGGGGATAAAATTATATCTAAGAGAAGAGAATATGAAGATATTAAAAAATTGGCTCAAGATTATGAACTAACACTAATGAAAGCTGAAGAAATAGCTGAAAACGAATTTATGGGGTTTTTAAACAAATAAATTTATAATCTTAAATATAATCTTTTATTGAAATAAAGGTTATTTTCCCACCCTTTATGACTTTTATCTGGTTATCAGTTTTTAAAGCTATGTTTAAATAGTTGTCAATAGCCATTATCTTTCCTTCAATTTCATCACGATTTTTAAATCCTATGATTACATCCTTTCCTTTAAATCTTAAAAATTGATTATTAACTTTAAAGTCATTATTTTGCATATATTTCACTCTAATCATTTAATTATATTTCATTCTAATCATTAATTAATATATTAGCTTAAACTTAATATAATTAAATTTGTTAAAAATTAAGTTTGAAGCTCTTAAATAAAAACGACCCTGTAAAAAGATGTGGAGTTATTTGGAAAATTTATTTTTATTTAGTGGCTGGTTAAGAATTCTAAAATCGAACAAACCCTTATTTCCTCATTAAGTTTATGCATTGCTACATGTATACCTTTTGGATAAATTTTATAATCATTTAAAGATAATAATAATTGTTTCCCATTTTCTTTATAAATAAATTTAGATACTGTAAAAAGTTCATATTACAGACCAAAAATTTTGTGAAGTTTGCAATATCTTTTATTTCGATTTAAAATAATGTTTAAAGACAGTAAAATCTTTAAATAGGGTATAAGTTTAGAAATATAAGCATGATCACAACTAAACTCACACCTATAAACAATTTGTCTTTACAGTATTATATAGTTAACGATTTTGATCCAATATTAAAAGGACAGTAAAATCAAATTTTTAAGGTTATTAAATTGTCTAACAACTCAGCTTAACAACACCACTTACAATATTTAGCTATTTTACTGGAAGTAATCCTTTTTCTTTAAACAGACTTTTTGCAATAGTTATTCCATTTATTGCTGCTGGAAATCCAGCATAAGCAGACATTTGAATAATAGCTTCTACAACTTCTTTTGGAGAGTTACCCACATTTAAAGCTGCATTTATGTGATGTTCTAATTGGGTTGAAGCCGTTCCCAAAGCTGTTAATACAGCAACAGTTATTAATTCTCTTGTTTTTAAATCTAAACCATCACGAGTATATATTTCAGAGTATGGAAACTCCACTACAAACCTACCCAAATCAGGAGCTATATCTTCTAATTCATCAAACATTTCTTCAATTGTCTCTTTATTTGTGATTTTAAGTATATTCATACCTTTTTCAAATCTATCAGACATTATAAAACACCAACCATCTTACTTCCAATAACATTAGCTAAAAATTAAATGAAATATATATATTAAGGATTTATAATTAAGAATCAGAGGAAAGATTTTAAAAAGAATAAAAAAACCCTTATATTTTTGCTAACAAGACAAAGTTTAGGAAAATCTTCGATTTTTGATAATCTTTGATTTTGTCATGCTTAGAAAAACTTGTTTGTTAAAAGTCGAAGACTTTTAATTTAGGAGAATTTATCCTCCTTTTTCTAAATTATCCGTGATAATAAACTATTTTAATCCATTTAAGAAATTGTTCCATAATGTAACACCAAATTTTTAGCATTAAAAATATTAGATCATATATAAATAAATCAGGAATTTCGGTACCAAAAATAGGTTTTTTACTATATTTCAGGTAACAAAATTAAGTTTTTTACTATATTTAAATTTATTATCTTTAAATTTATTATTTTAGTTGTGAAAGTATTTATGTTTTATCTAACTTAAATGATTTTAGGTTTTAAGCAATACTGTCAAATTAAGAAAATTATTTTTTAAACTTTAATTGAAATTAAAAATAGAGTTTGTATAAACAAGATCTTAAATAGAAATTTTAATCAAAAATCTTCAAGTTTACAGCATTGAGTTTTTAAGTAAAAGTTACTATATATCTTTTTAAAAAGAAAATAATAGAAAGGGTTAAAAATGATTAGTGAATTTTTAAACAATGTGTACAAAGGAAAAAACGGTTGGAAAGGATATACTATAACCCTACTCTTAACCCTATTTCTAAATTCATTCGTAGCTATTTTCTATTTACTTTTTTTTCTTGGATTTTATATGGCAATCAACACATTCAACCCTATTTCAAATGCCATTTCAGAAACCGTTTACTATTTTATATCAATGTTTTGTGTTACTGGTCTTGCATTTATTTTTTTAATACTTTCAATCAATGTTTTTCATAGAAGAGATATTTTTTCCCTAATTAACACTTCTAAAAAGTATAACTTTAGGGGAAATGTGAATAAATGGTACAATAGAATTAGATGGAATAAGTTCTTTAAAGGTATAGCTATTTGGTCTATTTTCATGATTCTTTCTCTATTTGTTCCCTACTTTATCGATCCAAGTAAATTCATATTGAACTTTGATTTAAACCATTTCATTATTTTAATTGGTCTATTATTTCTTACAATTCCTATTCAGGCGAGTTTTGAGGAACTTTTATTTAGAGGATATCTTAATCAAGGATTGAGTCTAAAAATAAAAAGACCCATTATAATAATTATAATAAGTTCTACTATTTTTGGATTAGGACATATTGTAAATGGAGGTTTTGATCCTGTTGCAATGTTTTTAAAAACATTTTCAGCATTTTTATTTGGAATAATTACTTCTTTGACAACTTTGGCTGATGATGGAATTGAGTTTTCAAGTGGAGTACATATAATCAACAACATCTTTGCATTTTCAATGGTTGGAGATGCTGGTGCAGATAACTTTGGAACTTTATTAATTCAAACAGATTCATTGGGTTTTTATTTTGAATTTTTTTGGGATATTATCCTTTTAGTAATGTTTTTGTTAATTTTAATTATTTATAGACATGACGAAATTAAAGAAGTTCTTAAAAAGAGACATTAATTACAGTAAAACTTTGAATAATTAACAAAGAGTATAAATGCAATCTATGAGTAAGAGTCTTTAGATCGATAATTAATTGAATTAATGCAATCTATGAGTAAGAGTCTTTTAGATCGATAATTAATTGAATTTTTTCATTACATTCTATTCTTGGGGATTGATTGCAATTGAGACAAAAATCAAGGGAGACAAAAATCAAGGTTTTAAGGTTCTATTTTTGCCATGATTCTGCAAGCTTTTATAGGTCTGTTTCTGTACCCAAGTCTTGTAAGTAGCCATGCTAAAAATACACGTGATATTGTTGTTATTTAGCTGATTTCAGAAGTACAATTATTGGATCTTTTTAATTAACACCTTCTTATGTATAATTTAAAAAAAATCTTCAATATTTTTACCTATTATTGATTTATCTTCCAATAATCAATGAACTTTAATAATTGCCTCTCTATTCTTTTGAAAATGCCTTTTAATTTGTTCGTAGGCTTTTTAAGTATTAAATATCTCTAATGGATAGGACAATAGATCATTTAACTTTACTTTGAAATTGTTTTTTGGGGAATATGAATGATTTATATGATCAAAACTTTCATGGAATAATCAAAACTTTCATGGAATAGCTGTTTGAATCAAAACTTAAATGCTTAATGTTAGAAAATCTTGATTATTAAAAATCTGCGACTTTTAATTTAGGAGAATTTATTTTCTGATTGTTATAGAATATAACTTTGGAAAACTTGTTTTACGTTCTATCAAAGGTGCAGATGAGATAATTTAGAGAAGTTTACTTCTCGTTTCAGACTTTTCTAAACTATGTTAGAAAATTTTTGATTTTCTTAATTTAAAGCTTTAAAAATTGTTTAATACCATTTAAAGTTAATTGTTGTATTGTTTTTATGGAATCGATATCTTTAAATACTAAGTTCAACAAATTACATTTAAGACTTTCTTTATCGTGAAGGGTGACATTTTCATGTTATCACCAATATACTATATGAAAATGTTAGTATTTAAGTTTTTCGATTTAGAATACTATTTTATTCTATAAATATTTGTTAAAATTTTGTACTTTTAGATTTCAAGATATTTGGAACATGTTATGGCATGAAAAATGCTTGAAAATCCACTTGATTTCTAAGACCCTATAAAAAGCTAAAATCCATTAATGGAGTTTAATAGGAGGAAAATAAATGCATGCACCTGATGGATTTATACCTTTATGGCAATGTATAGTTTACTACTTGATTGTAATTGTGATTGGTTATTTTACAGTTAAATGGGCTAAGAATAACCTTGATGAGAAGAAAATACCCTTACTCGCAGTACTTGGAGCTGGAATATTTGCAATACAGACATTGATGATTCCAATACCATGGGGAACCGATGGACATGTAATAGGATCTGCTATAGTATCAATTTTGCTTGGAAGTCCTTATGCTGGTTTTTTAGTTGTAGCAATGGTAACTATAATACAAGCATTGATTTTTGGAGATGGGGGTATAACCACTTTAGGAGCCAACATATTCAATATGGCCGTAATTGGAGGGTTTTTAGGATACTACATTTTTAAAGGATTGAAACCAATGATTACTACGGTTCCAGCTGTTTTCATATCAAGTTTCTTATCAGTATTCGTTGGAGCGATAGCTTCTGCCTTTGAGTTATATTTCGCAGGGACATTTCCATTAGAAGCAGGTTTATTTTTCATGGGATTAAATTACCTTGCAATAGGTGTCATTGGTGAAGGAATAGTAAGTACAGTAGTTTATGTATCCATCAAAAACCTTAGACCAGATCTAATCCAATATCCTGATTTGAAAACAATTGATCGTGACAAATTTAATCCTTCTAATATTATTAATAATCAAAATGAACAAAATGCTAATATTAAGCAACTTAATATCTTAGACAAGTTATTTAA
>JAISZW010000123.1 GCA_031284445.1 Candidatus Methanovirga basalitermitum
GTTTTTCTAAAATTTCATGATTTATTTATAAATATAGTACCTGACAAACCTTTAAAGATCATCTTTTTAATAATTATTATTAAATTTGGATATAAATTGTTTAAAATTAATATTTTAATAGTTATTTAATTTATAATAATTATTTTAATAAATAAAGATGATAAAAATAATTATTATATTAAAAAGTCATATTTTTACTTATAAATTTTCAATGAACATTTTTAAAAAAAAAAAAAAAAATTATATGTCTATTACTATAAAATGAAAAAAAAGAGAAAAAGGTTATAAAACTAAATATTAATATAATAATAGTTGGGAAACTAAAGAATAAATTTATAAAAAAAATAATGACTGGTAGGATGATAAAGAAGAGAAAGATAGATATGATTTATTATGGAGATAAAAAAATTTCGCTAAAATATATCATGGTTCACATAGGGAAAACCTCAACAGCCAGAATTAAACCTTTAAATCGAAGTATAAAACTAACTTAAGAAAAAACTTCTAAATAATAAAAAATCAGAGATTTTTAAACTTATAAAATCAAAGATTTTATAAATAATAAAAAATCAGAGATTTTTAAACTTATAAAATCAAAGATTTTATAAATAATAAAAAATCAGAGATTTTTAAACTTATAAAATCAAAGTTTATTCTAAATAATAAGTTACATTTAATATAGAGGCGATAAAAATGAAAAAATTCTTAGGTTGACAGTATTGCCTTTATTATAAAAATTTAAATACAATCTTAATAAAAATATATAAGCACCATAAATAATATCTTTAAATTATATATTGAACATCAATACATAAATCAATTAGGATATACTCAATTTATAAAATATAAAGGGTACTGTAAAATTAGCATGGTTTTTTCCAAATGGAAAATTAAAAAACTAAGCCAAAAAGATCAACGATATGTAACGGTCTAAATTTTTTATTGGCGAAGTCAGAAATTTTAAATCTCCAAAAACCATGTCGTTTTTACACAGCCATATAAAGTGTGGTTTTAAATGCAGAAAAATGAAATGATCCAAATACACCAATTCCTATTATATGTTTTAAAACACCTAGAAGATGAAAATAGAATACAAAAAACCTGTATTGAATACATATCTTTAAATATACAACCACATCATGTTCATAAAACAAAATCAGAACATAAACATGCTATATTTCTATTATCTACCCTAATTTCTCAAGTAATTAGGAATGAAGATGATTCATTACCAATAACTGTTGTAAACTCATTAAATAAACTTTTAAAAATGTCACGAGAAGAATTAAATGAAAACAACTGATTCTTAAGCTTTAGAAGAACCTTTTAGAAAAAGTTTAAGAAACTGGAACGAAGAATGAATTCTTCTAAATTGCCTTTGGCAATAAACAAGTTTTCCTAAGTTATATTCTACAACAATCGGAAAATAAATTCTCCTAAATTAAAAGTCTTCGACTTTTAATAATCAAGATTTTCGAACCATGAAAAATTGAAGATTTTTGTAATTCAGAAGAAACTTTTAAAAAAAAGTAAACATCAGTAGGGATGATTAAATGAAAAAAGTAAAGAATGACATGATTTTATCTTTGGATTTAATCGATATATTAAAATCCTATGAATTATGTGAAGCAATTTACGATTATATAGACACAATAAAAATAGGATACCCACTAACCTTATCAGAAGGACTAAAGTCAATAGGAATCCTAAAAGAAAACTTTGACTTTACTGTTATATGTGATTATAAACTTGCAGACATCCCAGCTACCAACGAAAAAATAGCTAAACTATCCTATGAAAAAGGAGCAGATTACCTAATAGTTCATGGATTTTTAGGATCAGATAGTGTAAAAGCTTGTTTGGATGTAGCATCACAGCACAATAAAGATATTTTCCTACTATCAGAAATGTCTCACCCAGGATCAAGCATGTTTTTGAAATCCGCATCAGAAAATATAATCAGGATGGGGTTAGATTTAGGAATTAAAAATTATGTTGCCCCTTCTAATAAAATAGAGAGGTTATCAGGAATTAGAAGATTAGTAGGAGATGATTCTTTTATTATATCGCCAGGTGTTGGAACTCAAGGAGGAGACCCTAAAGAAACCTTAAAGTATGCCGATGCTTTAATTGTCGGAAGATCAATTTATGAAGCATCAGACCCAGAAACAGCTATTATAAATATCATAAAATCCCTATAAAAATTTACTTCTTATTTTTTAACGATTTTAATATATCTGTTAAAAGATGACCCCTTCCTTTTTAGGAAGTGGGAGCTTCAAGTTTAAACCATGACGAACAAAAAAGATAGTAGTATAAAAGTACAGATGCTAAAAACAATAGCAACTTTAATTACAACAGCATTTGCTTTAGTTGCAGGTTTAGCATGGAATTCAGCTATTCAAGCAATAATAAAGGAGTTTTTCAGATCGGACTCTGAAATAGCAGGATTAGTAGTTTATGCACTAATAGTAACAGTAATATCAGTTTTAGTAACAGTATTCATTGGAAGGACATTAGGAAAGATAGGTATAGAATTAGAAGATGATTAACCAATCAAGTCTATTTTTTCTTATTAGTTCATGCCTTGTACCCACTATTCTTTAACTATTTCACATTTACCTGAAGGTAATACCCTTACAACATCATCCAAACTTAATAAATTATCTTTATTTATTTTATGAAGGATCTCTTTTGCTGCTGCCTCTTTTTTCATATAACCTGGTCTCACAACAACATAATTATTTGTATGTGATTTTAATGATTCTACAGGTCCAGCCATTATCCTTTGACCTTGATAGTCTACAATCCCAATAGCTATTTTTAGATTCACTCCTCGAAGGTAATTTCTTTTTCCTCTTACAATGAATGCCCCTTTTTTTAAATATTCTCCATGTTCAGGTGTCTTCGAAACTTGGTCTGGATGAACCCAAAATACATCTGCAAATCCATAACCATTCGTCCAAGCACTTGAAAATGAAGCTGCAAAAATAGCAGATTCTTTAAGAGTATCTTCATTTATCTTACCATCATCACTTTTTATCACAGTTGAAGGTGCTCCATGCACATTGTAACCATGCAGATAAATGTCAGTATTATCCAAATATTTTTTTACCACTTCTTCGTTTGTATTGGCATCCCTACCCCCAATAACCAAATGACCATCTGAACTTAGAAACCACCTTAATTTTTCAAACCACTTTAATGATTTTTTAACTCTTTTCTTTGGAAGTTCAATTTGCTCAATCTCCTTATTTCTCTTATTTTCCATGTGTTCAAGCTGCTTTTTAGTATTTTCAACAGCTATTAATCCACCCCTAATCTTCTTTTTTGCCTTTTTGCCTTTTTCATAGTAGATTTCAGCATTTTCAGCTAATGATTTTCCATAGTCAATAGCTATTCCTAGATTTTCAATATCTAAAACAAGTGTTCCAAGGGTATCCATTGATTCAAAAATCTGTGCTTCAACCATACCATCCTTTTTAGCCTTTTTTAATGTTTTAGATATTTTTTTTCTTGAATATTTTTTTTCTGCATTATTTATTATATTCAACAAATTTTCAATCTTAGTATAGTTAGAATAAAGAAGTTCTCCCTTCCTTTTTGACAGTTCAACAGTTTTTTCAAAATCATCCAAAGCTTTTTCTTGTTTTTTTAGTCTACTAACAAACTTATTGACTTTTTTATCCCAAACATCTTCTTCAACTGATTTTATTTCATTTCTAATCTTCTCAGAGTAGAACTCATCTGCTGCTTCATTAAAGCTATTAAAATATTCTTTTTCATAATCATTATAGATGTTTAACTCTAATGGAAGAAGATCTAATCTTTTTATTTGTGTTTCATCCTCATCAATATCTTTAGATATTTTATTTTCATCTTCTCTTTTCACGATGATATTAGGCTTAAAATCTAAATTTTTAAGAGGATTGAATAATTCATCTATTTTTTCATGAACAATGGCTATTTCTTCATCAGTTAAATCTATGGATTGAATGTTCTTATCTAAACCTGTTCTTAAAACTATTTCTTCAGAATAAGTACTTCCTAATCCATTCCTTGCCAAAGTTCTAATTAAGTCACTATCTGAATTCTTAAATATCTGAATTAATTGTTTTAATGATAGATCTATTGGATTAATACCTTTAATTGCAGGATATTTATACTCTTTTTTAGAACTTATATCCCTATAATTCCATAATTCCCTCTTAAGAGGCATTATTATATTTCTGTCTTCATCTAAAAGAATTATATTTCCTTTTGAGAAAAGTTCTATTATAAGAGTATATTTTTGCTCTTTTTGAACCTCTAATTTAATCACACGATCAAAGTTATGTTGGCTAACAGATAAAACATGAGCTCCTTTTAGCTTTTTCCTAAGAAGCATAGTAAAAGATGGAGGTATAGTAGGATTATTAAGAGGATAATCAGTTTTATGAGTTCTAACACCAGATTGAAATATTACATCAACTCTTCCAACAGATTTTTTATGAAATCTCATAAGAACAATGTCATTCCTTGGTTGAAATGATTTATCAACTCTCGCTCTTCTTAAAAGTTCGTTTAACTCGTATGCTATTGCAAATATATCGACATTTGACATAGTTTTCATCAAACTCATCTCAACCTGTGTAATCCTCTCCATTCAATTATTAGTTTAAAACAAGTGCTTAGTTACAAAAATTAAGTTTGTATCTATCCTTTGTAGGATATTTAATCAAAATCCAATGATTATTAATCTATGTGCTGTCCTCATCATCCAATGGTTTAGCATAATAATAAATTTTATACCCTTTACCAATTGTATAAATTTTCCCTACTCTATCATAATCTCTCAATACAGTTGCGATATTCAATCCATCAACCTCAAAATCTATTAAATCATTGACTTTTTCACTAATTTTTTTAGCAGGTAATTTTGATCCATCACCCAATATATCAAGAATAATTGGTCTTAATATGTTTCTTCTTTCTTGAGCAGTAAGACTCATTAAAACACCTCATCTACAAAATTCTAAATTGTCATTGTAATAGCAGCATATTTCACTACTTTAATCTGCATTTAAAGTTTATAATACTCTTTATTTACAAAATACAGCTATTCATTAAAAAAAATATTATAATTCACATTTTGGAAAAGTCTGCATTATTTTATTAAATATAATTTATTTAAATTATGATTTAAAGAATTTTATAATTGATAAACACATTACCATTATAATACATAATTAAAATATTGGCTTCTTAGATATTTATTTAATAAATTTAAAAATCCATTATTAAGAAAATAATTTTTAAAGTTCTACTAAATTAATATATACTCAAGTTCGATTTTATTAGTATTTAAATATTTCTATTTGTGTGAGAATGCTGTCAACTTAAGAATTTTTGATTAAAATTTCTATTTAGAATCTTGTTTATCAAGCTTTATTTTCAATTTCAATCAAAGTTTAAAAAAAAAATAATTTTATTAAGTTGACAGTACAAATGTTCTATTATGTACTGTTAATAAGTGGATGGTTATGAAACTATTTAAATTGAAGCTCCCACTTCCTAAAGAGGAAGAGGGTTCCTAATCTACCAACTAAAATGTCAGTTTTTCCAAAGGCAAACCCCGTGCGCCCCACGGTTGAATTTATTTAATTTTATTTGTAAGCTATAAAGAACTTAGGTTTTCGCTTCTTTACTGCTACAATACATTGTTTATTTTTTGACTTTAAATACTTTTGGTGTAGTTAGTACACCCCCCCCCCTAAAGAGGAATGGGGTCATCTTTTAACAGATATAAATAAAATTCAGAGAATAACTTAAAGATTATTAAACTATTTTTTATTAATAATATGATTATTAAAGTGATATATAATGAAAATAGCTGGTTTTGATATTGGAGGGGCGAATACTGATTTAGCTGTCATTGATTTTAGTGAAAATGGCAAGATTGAAAATATAAGTGTGAATTTTGAGTACTTACCTATGTGGTCTGATAATCATAGGTTAGGAAATGTTCTTTTAAATTTAATCAAAGAAAACAATGATTTAGATGATATTGATGGAGTAGGAATATCTATGACTGGTGAATTAGTAGATGCTTACACTAAAAAAGAAGAAGGAGTTTTAGATATTTCAAAAAAGGTTATAGCTACATTCAATATTCCAGTTGGTTTTGTTGGACTTGATAAATTCTTAACATACAATGAAGTTCTTATAAACCCATCCAAAATTGCTGCTGCTAACTGGATAGCTACATCAGCTATAATCTCTGAAATTGATGAAAACTGTATTTTCATAGATACTGGGAGTACAACCACGGATATAATACCCATTAAAAATGGTAAAGAGTGTAGTAAAGGAAGATCAGACTTTGAAAGATTATCAACTGGAGAACTAGTCTATACTGGAATATTACGAACAAATCTTTCAAGTTTTCTAAGAAAAGTTGAGCTAAATGGTAAAGAGTATACAGTTGCATCAGAACTTTTTGCAACAACAGCAGACATTTATAATGTTTTAGGTAAAATATATAAGGAAGACTATAGTTGTTCAACATCAGATGGGGCTGGAAAATCTAAGATGGAATCTATGATAAGAATTTCAAGGGTTTTATGTGGTGATATGGACATTCTATCTAAAGAGGATATATTAGCTATTTCTAAGTTCACTCATGAAAAACAGACTGAACAAATTGCTGAAGGATTAAAAAAAGTTTCAAAAAGAGAAAACATTGATAAAGTTGTCACTACAGGCTTAGGTGGAGAAATATTGGGAAAGGAGGCTACTAAACTTCTAAACCTTCATCATATTTCTATGAGTGATTTTTACACAAAGGAAGAATCTGTTGTAGCACCAGCAATAGGAACAGCAGTTTTAATGTACAAACATTTAACAAACTATTAATATTTTTCTTTTTGAACATGAAAAATATGAGCAGTATAAATTAGCTAAAATAAATTATAATGATTAAAAAATAAAAAAATAAAATAGAATCTGTAAAAAAGGTGTGGAGTCATTTGGAAAAATTTACTTTTATTTATATGGTAAAAAATTTAATTTTTGGCACTAACCTTCATGATTTATTTATAATATGATCTTATAGTTTTAATGCTAAAAGTTTGGTGCTACACTAAAATGAGGTGCTACACTATAAATGAAAATTTTAGAAAAACTGCACAAAAATTTACACCTCATAAAATAGTAAAATTTAAATATAAAAAAGGGCAGATAATTAAACATGAGTATTATAAGCAAGTATGCCTTTGAACATGATATTGGTTTTATCCAACTTAAACTTCCTGATTCATGATAAAAAAGTTGATTTTAAAAAGACACTTGAAAAATATGCCATTTTAGAGGATAAATATGAAAATATTAATCATAGAATAGACATTCTTGATAATAGACAATATAAAATCTTAAAACCATGTTTGTACTGATTGTGAAAGCTTATATCATAGACAGCAAGGATTTATGTAAATAAGACTCAAAGTTAGATAATGGTGAGAAAATTAAAATCTCACTACAAAGGTAGAAATGTAAATTCTGCAGTAGAAAATACTTTACTGATTTAGGAAGCCTTAAAAAGAAAAATGAAAACTTTTTTTAAGACTATGTAGAATAAGGTTAGAAAATCCAAGAAAAATAGGAAATGAAGTAATCTAAGAAAGAACTCCACAATTTCCTACAGGTTCTTTTAAAGAGAGTTTCTATAAACCCAATATTTTAATATGATTAAAGAATATTTATATAATAATTTTTATATTATAAGATTATCTTATTTAGCAAATCATAATATATAACTATTCAACAGTCAGTTTTCCAAATAATAATATTTTAATGGGTTATAATGAATATTACTGAAAAAATATTATCCCATAAATATGGGAAAGAAGTAATTCCAGGAGAAATAATAGAATTAGATGTTGATTTAGCCATGTCCCATGATGGAACATCTCCACCTGCTATTAAAGTCTTTGAGAAAATAGCTGAGAATGTTTGGGATAATTCAAAAATAGCCATTGTTTTTGACCATACTGTTCCACCAAACACAATTGGTTCTTCTGAATTTCATAAAGTTGCAAGAGAATTTGGATGGAGGCAAGAATTAAAATATTTTTATCATCACGGAGAAGGTATTTGTCACCAAGTACTACCTGAAAAGGGTCTTGTTGAACCAGGAAAAATAATCGTAGGAGCAGACTCCCATACTTGCACTTATGGAGCTTTTGGCGCATTTTCAACAGGAATGGGATCAACAGATATTGCAATGGTTTATGCAACTGGTAAAACATGGATTATGGTTCCAGAAGCATTAAAAATTAATGTTACTGGTGATTTAAGTGAGAATACCACTTCAAAAGATGTTATTCTAAATATAATTGGAAAGGTTGGTTCTGATGGTGCAAGTTATAAGGCAATCGAATTTTTTGGTGATACTATGGATAAAATTGGTGTTTCAGAGAGAATGACAATAACAAACATGGTTATTGAAATGGGAGCAAAAAATGGAGTTATGGAACCAAATCAACAATCAATTGATTATTTAAAACAAAAAACAAATAAAAGTAAGTTTAATATCTTTAAATCAGATGATGAGGATGGGGACTATGAAAAAGAGTTCAATTTTGATGTAAACGATATGGAACCACAAATCGCATGCCCAAATAATGTTGATAATGTAAAACCAATATCAAAGGTTGATGGAGTAACAATTGATCAAGGATTTATTGGTTCATGCACTAATGGAAGGTTAGAAGATTTAAAGTTAGCAGCTGATGTTTTAAAGAATGAAAAAGTTCATGAAGATGTAAGATTAATAATTTCTCCAGCATCAGCTGAGATATACAAATTAGCTATTGAAAAAGGATATATACAAATTTTTATAGAAGCAGGAGCTATTATCTGCAATCCTGGATGTGGACCTTGTTTAGGAGGACATATGGGGGTTTTATCTAAAGGAGAAACAGCTATCACCACTACAAACCGTAATTTTAAAGGACGTATGGGTGACCCCAATTCTTATATTTATTTATCTAATCCTAAAATAGTTGCAAATTCAGCTATTAAAGGATTTATTTCACAACCAGAAATATAATTTCACAGCTAATGTGTATCATTTGTTTCTTAATATTATGTATAATGGAAGCATAAAAATCGACTATTCCCTTGTTTAGGTTGAGTTTTAATTGTATCAAGATAGTTCTCTTCCTCATCATAATATGGAATGTTAACAAGATACAATAGCCAAGTCAACTCGTTTCCCTATATATTGTTTTAATTGCATGAATCTTCAATTCATTTTAAACTCAGCAATTCCATCGAAATCAATATTTTTAAGTTTATATCTAATGGTTCCTTCTGAAGGTGCATTATCACGAAGATTACCAACATTACTAACAATAGTTCGAGAAACAGCAGCATTAAGAAGATGATAAACAATTGTTTTATCATTGTAGACAGTATTATGAGTTGATTGCAAACCCAGCATATTCTTAATCCCATTAACCGAAAGATTTAATACATCATCATTCAATAATATTTTATGTGGTGTGTTGTTTTTTTTGTTTCATAAAATAATAATTACATGCCACACAATATAATACTTACTTTACGAACTACTGATTATAATTACATGGAGTTGTTAATATTTCAGAGGATAAAATAGAGATAAGTAGTGCAAATGAGTCTATTACAAAGATTAAAATAGTTCCTGCGTACCATCTTTTTTGGAAAGGAAAAGAATTTGTACTTAGTTATAAAAAATTTAGTATTTTAAATGCGATTAGTATCTATGGTTCAATGACTAAAGCAGCAAAATATTTAGGAATTTCATACAGATCAGTATTGTATCATATTGAAGATATAGAAAAAAAGATGGAAATTAAAGTTATTAAAACATTTAAAGGTGGTAAGGGTGGAGGTGGAAACACATATCTTTCATCGAATGGGAAAAAAATATTAAAAGAATGTAAAATAATCAATGCTACAATTAAAATTCGTAATGGATTAAATGAGATTAAAACTGTTGTTAGTAGTATTGATAAAGATATGAACATGATGAAAATCAAAAATGATGATTGTGAAATAACCTTACAAAGAAGAAAAGAATTTGAAGTTGGAGATAATATTTTAGCATTGATTAATTATGAGAGCATATTTATAATGCTTGAACCATGCAAATCAACTGTTAGAAATATTCTTAAAGGAACCATTACTGAAATGAAACTTATTAACAATAACTTGAGAATAAAAATAAATATAGGAAATGTTGGAATTTATTGTGATATTACAAGAAATGCTTCTGATGATTTAGAATTGGAGTTAGGTAAAGAAGTTTATATTGGATTTAAAGCAATGTCTATTGCAACATTAAAATTATAATTTAGCTAATAATACTTTATCATGATTAACAGGTGGGTTCAATATATTAAGAATTTATGTTGATGAAAATAAATGCATTGGCTGTGGTGAGTGTAAAGATATTTGTCCAAAAGGAGAGATAATTTGGTCAATAAACAAAATTGCACATGCATCAAATTTAGAATATTGTCATGTATGCACTATATGTGCCTCAAAATGCCCTACTGGTGCTATATTCGTTGATAGAAATGCACATGGAGATGATAAAGTTGAAAGAGACAATCAACCCCACGAAGATGATTTAATAAGATAAAATGGTGTACTAAATGAATAGAATAGCTGAAATTGAAAGAAAAACTTCTGAAACAGATATTAAACTTAGAATTAATTTAGATGGAGAAGGGAACTACAACATTGATACAGGAGTTAATTTCTTTAACCATGTACTTGAATCCTTTTCAAAACATAGCTTCTTTGATTTAGATATTAAATCTATTGGAGATTTAGAAGTTGATGATCATCATACAATTGAAGATATTGGAATGGTTTTAGGCGAAGCCTTTTTAAAAGCCATTGATGATAAAAAAGGGATAAAAAGAATGGCTCATGCAATTGTTCCAATGGATGATTCACTTTCTACTGTAGCTATTGATATTGGTGGTAGAGGTTATAGTTTAGTTGATATTTCATTTAATAACTATAAAATAGGAGATATGACCTCTGAGATTATACCTCACTTCTTTGAATCCTTCACATCAACGGCTAAAATAAACATCAATATTAAAGTTACTGGGTCTAATGATCACCATAAAGTTGAATCTCTTTTTAAAAGCTTTGCAAAAGCATTAAAAGAAGCAACAAGGATAGAACATGATAAAATTCCAAGTACCAAAGGTGTTATTTAAAATTATATTTCTTATGTGAATGAAAATTTTAAAAATCAAAAATGTTGAAATAAATTTTCCCATTGTGTTTTCTTGCCCTGTTAGTAGTTACATTTGCCTATGACCATTTTTTGATGGAGAAGATGGGACTGTCAAATTTTTTACTGATAACATTTGATTAGTAAAAAAACAAAATCAATGATATTAAATCTGAACAAGGAGCTGTACTAAGAATAAATACCTAAAAATGATAAAAAAAAGCATGAAAATTCATGAAAAGATAAAAAAAAAGCATGAAAAAGAAATAAAAAAATGAATAAGAAAATAAAAGATTGAAGGAAAATAAGATATTGAAAAAAATAAAGCTTTTTCTGCAGAACAAATATAAATTTTTATATTTTTAACCTCTGACCTAAATTAGGTCAAAGTTTATTCTTTTAAGGAGATAAGTTATGATAGATACACATTGTCACTTAGATTTTAAAGAATTCAACAAAGATAGGGATGAAGTTATAAAAAAAGCAAAAGAAAATTTAACCGCTCTAATAAACTCAGGGACAAGTTTTGAAGGAAACATTAAAGCCTTAAAACTTTCAAAAGATTATAATAACTTTATACATCCATCATTCGGATTCCATCCTTTACAATCTGCAAATATGAATGATGAAGATGTTGATAAAGTTTTATCACAAATAAACAAACATATCGATGAAATTGTAGCTATTGGTGAAGTTGGAATGGATTTCTTTTATGTTAAAGACAAACTCCAAAGAAATAGACAATTAGATATTTTTAAAAAATTTTGTGATTTTGCCAACGAACATCAAAACCCAATTTTAATTCATTGCAGAGATGCTGAAAAAAAAGCATTTAATATTGTAAACCAATTTAAAGACATTCCAAAGGTGATTTTCCATTGTTATAGTGGTAGTTTAAAAACAGCTAAAAAAATAGAGGATATGGGTTACTTTATGTCTGCCTCTACAATGATTGATTACTCAAAAAATCATCAAGAACTTTTTAGTAAAATTCCATTAGAAAATATATTAACCGAAACAGACAGCCCATATCTCCATCCAGTTAGAGGAAAAAGAAATGAACCCTCTATTGTTAAGTTAACTATTAGTAAAATTGCAGAAATTAAAGAAATAGATTTTTCTGTAGTTGATAAAGTAACAGAAAATAATGCAAAAGAAGTATTTAATATTTAGTGGATTATATAGGAATTTCTATAATAATGTTTCCTAAATTTATCTTCCAATGCCTTCAATTTTTAAATAAATATTTTCAGAAAACTGATCTTGACGAAATTCTTTAAATTTATTTTAAACAATATGTTTTATATTATTTTTTTAATATTAATTAATATATTTAAAAAAACGAAATAACTAATATAATTATTACAATTAAATAATTAATAATCAAGGTGTCTGATCATTCTGAAAAATCGATGCCTTATTTGAAGGTATTTATCAATAAAAAAGAATCAATCATGACACTCAACTAAAAGTACAAGTTAAATAATGATATTTACTAATT
>JAISZW010000135.1 GCA_031284445.1 Candidatus Methanovirga basalitermitum
TTATTCTACTATCTGCTTGCTTATCTAAACTGTCTTTGGAGTTGGTGACACTTGTAGAATCGTTACTGAAAGGTATGTTTACTGCTATATCTTTCTTTGCTTGTTGGTAAGCTAATTTCATAGCATGTATACTATTCCATGCTCTGTTACTAAACCTAAAACATTTACTAAAAAACTCTTCATGTTCTTTTTTAGGATATATCCGTCTTACTCTACCTTGTATAACTTTTCATGATTATCACCTCCTTTACTACTAATTCCTCCCCCTACTAAAGTAAAGGGATTCCTTAGCTATTTATGTTGAGGATGTAAAGTTTGTGGAGTTTTTCTAAAATTTTTATAACTTGCTTACAAAAAATTCAGCTATGGATAAAACGAGTTTATATCCATAGATTCAGTCTCTAAACCGATTCCTAATCCATTAACTTGTGTTAGTTTTACCAAAGGCAACCTCCGTTGCACCAGCGGTTCTAATGTTAATAGCTGTATTAACATCCCTATCATGAATAGTATGACATTTAGGACAAATCCAGCTTCTAACACCTAATCCAAGACTTTCTTTATCATATCCACATTTCTTTATCATATCCACATTTATGACAAATCTTAGAAGTATATTTCTCATCCACAACTTTAAATTCTTTACCATGCCAGTTAGATTTATACTCTATCTGCCTCTTTATCTCAAACCAATGTTGATCTGCTGTAGTTTTAGCCAATTTCTTATTTTTAAGTCCTAATTGACTATTAACATTACCTACAAATATTTTATCATATTTTGATATAATTTCAATTGTGATTTTATGCATTGTATCGTTAATTTGGTTTTTCTTTTTAGAATAGGTTTTATTTAACTTACCCTTCGTTTTAAACCAATTCTTACCATTTTTAACTCTACAACTTAAAATCTGATTCAATCTTGCTATTTTATCATCCAATTCCTTAAGCAGTATTTTGCCACTCTTAGAACCATCTGATAATGTCATAGAATCTTTCAATCCTAAATCAATACCCACTATTTTACCAGTTTTAGGCTTACTTGTGACTATTGATTTAGAAACATTAATTGATATGTACCATTTACCATTTTCACAACTTATGGTAGAATCTGATATATTACCCTCTATTACAACTATATTTCATTTTAATTAATGATTTAAGTTTAGGTATTTTCAATTTACCATCTATTATTAATATTTCTTATACTAAATGATTGTACTGTATTTTTCCTTGATTTAAATTTAACAAATCCAAAACCAGATTTAATGGTGTTTAACATAGCTTGTCCAAATATTTTAGCAGTATTTTGAATATTTGTAGCATCAACATCATTTAATGTATCAAAACAATCTTTAAGCTTTTTAGAATATTTTATACAACTATACTTATTGAACGGATTGAAGTCAATACTATTACCATAGCAAGGATACTTATATTGGAAATCACTCATACCTTTCAATTGATTAAATACAAATCTTGTAGCACCAATATTTCTAAACAAATACTGTTCCTGTTTAAAATCTGGATATATCCTATATTTATATGATTTATTTACTTCTTTTTCCATTCTTTCACCCCCTCATATACAACTAATATACATGAATTCATCTACGGATTATCATCCATAGCATTTTTCAGGGTTCATGATAAAAAAAAGAAGAAAGTAAATGTTAAATGATTAACATTTACATTTTTGTGATTCAACAGCTAATTTAACATCTTCAGCCTTTACAGTCTTACGACCAGTATGTTTTGCATAGGAAACAGCTTTTTCTGCTATTGTAGTAGCATATCTTTCTAATGCTTCAACTAAAGCTTTTTTTGCTTCATCACTTATTCTTTCAGCACCAGCATTTTTGACTATTCTTGCAACAGGTGCAATTGGTATTTCAGTTTTCACCATAATTTCACATCTCCACATCTTTATATAAAATATTCTTTTATTTCATTTAATAATAAGCATTATATACACTTTTGCTTACTATCAAAAAATTACTTAGTAACTCATTATATTTAAATGTATCTCTTAATGGAGCCTGTAAAAAATTGTGGAGTTTTTCTTTATATTGCTTCATCCCATGAATAACGCAAAATACTCTAATAAATCATTACTAAAAATCTTCGATTTTCATAATTACAAAAATCTTCGATTTTTGGTAATTGTCTTAAATTTACTTTTATTTTCTGATTTCTTAGTCTTACTATAGTGTTGTTCTGCTTGATTCGATGTTTTAGGTATAAAAATTATCAACAGTAAAATTGTAAGGCTTTCAAAATTTATACTCTATTAAATAATCGCACAACTGACATTTTAGTAATTATAATCATTATTAGTATCTTTTAAATAACCTTTTTTTACTTTCTCTCTGCAATATTCATGAAATATGCACCTTTGATGATGTTAACCCTAAAAATTCTTCAGCTACTTTTTTTTCATTGTCTTTAAATATGATAGTGTTAAATTATCAAATGTTATTTTACAGATGAAATTTTTATCAAAACTTTTTTAATTCTTCCTTAAGATATTCCTCAGCACTTTTTTTTGCTAAATATTTTTTGTATGAAAAGTAAAGAATTAAAAACAGAATAATAGGAGTAAATATTGATCCTAAAGTGTTGGGTAAAATTATAAAGATATCTCCCTTTAAAAACCCATAGCTTGCCCAGCTTAAGTTATTGAATTCCATGAAAATAAGCATGATTGGATTTATTCCTTCATGTGTTTGATTATTCCACATGTCTCTAATTTGAAATGTCATTGATAGATTTAAAAGTACTGCAATAAGTGATGCAAGACTTCCTATCAACTCTGTAATATTTGAAAATTCCACATTATCAACTCATACAATAGTCATCATTTATTATATCATTTCATTTATATACTTTTGGGAAAAATCGAGCCTGTAAAAAATTGTGGAGTTATTTGGAAAAATTTACTTTTATTTATAAATAAATTTGAAAATTTTAGAAAAACTCCACAAAAATTTACACCCTCAAAATAGTTGCTGTAAAGTTTTGATTTTACAGTACCAAAATTAGGACACCACTAAAAGACTTAGTACAAATAAATGACCCTTAAGAAATATCTACAAAAATAAAAAGATTAAAGTAACATTCAAAAAACACACACACACACAATGAACATCATAAATAGTAAAAAAAAACTTTAGCTACCTCATGAACTATTTTTCAATCAAATCTTCAGACTCGTTTTCAGAATTCAAGTTAATATCTTCATCAGTTTACTTTAATTCTTCTTCAAAATAATTCTTATCATTTTCTATTTCTAATTGTTTCTTATATGAGAAGTAAATAATTAAAAACAGGATAATGGGAACAATTATTGTTCCTAAAAAGTTGGGTATGATCATGATAAGATCATCTCTTAAAAATCCATACATTGTCCAGAAAATATCATTTAACATCAAAAAAAGTGTCATGATTGGATTTATTCCTTCATGTGTTTGATTATTCCACATGTCTCTAACCTGTAGTATCATCGCTAAATTTAAAAGTACTGAAAAGATTGATGCAGCCCATCCTATCAACCCTAAAATATTAGAAAACTCCACATTATCAACCTATGCTTTTCTTAACTTTTGTAACATATCCATATCTACAATATTCATTAGAATCTCTTGAATTATGAATTAAAGACATCAATGACTTTAAAATAATTTCATTGAATGTTAAAAATGTTTGGTAAAAGTAAAATAATATATATAGTAATCATAACTTATTATCATATTTCAGTTATATACTTTTGGAAAAAATAAGATTTTATAAAAAATGACTCTTTTATTATAAATGACATTTATTTATATCCTCAACACTAAACCTCAAAATAATTTGTCTTGAATTACCTCTTGTTCCCTTACCAGTGAATTTAATATCAATTAATCTTAAAAATTCTAATTTATCTAAGATACTATTAAACTTATGATATTTTAACCCTGTTTTTTTATTAAAATCATCAAAAAGATTTTTTGCATTTAAAACTTTATCTTCTCTAGCTATTAATCTTATAAGTTCCATTTCATCCTCACTCAATGATTTTAAACTCTGTTTTAGATTAAAAGAAATATTTTTAGCTATTGCTTCATCAACATGCTCATCTTCAATATACCTACTACCATTAGATTCTGCAATATTTCCAGCGACTTTCAGAAGATTAATACCCACTCTCAAATCTCCACTTTCATATGTATGATTAGTTATATCATCAAGTAATTCATCAGAGATAACATTAGTATAAAAACCAGAGTTAACTCTATCTAAAAGAATATCGTAGATTTCATTGTAAGAATATGGTGGAAATAGAATTTCATGAGGAGAAAAAACTGTGTCTACATTTTTCTCTAATTTAAATCTAAATTCAATATCTGATAAAATTGCAAACACTCCAGTTTTAACATCATCGTACTCTTCATTAACCCTCAATAAATCATAAAAAATTTTATTAACATCTACTTCATTTAGTAAATAATTAATATCATCAAAAGCAACTATCAAACTAAGTTTTTTCTTCTTCAACTGTTCAGCAATTATTTGGTATAATTTTGTAAGAGATAAGCCAGAAACAGGAGGTTCAATTCCCACAACCTCCTTGTGAATTTTAGAGAATATACCATATAAAGTGTTGTGTAGTTGACAATTAATATAACAGCAAACTACATCATCTTTATTTCCTTCAACTATTTCAAATATTTTCTTAATTGCTGTTGTTTTACCCGTTGCACATTGACCCAATATAACTGCATTTATTGGTCTTGAATTTTTGAATATAGGTCTTATTGCAATCGCTAAGCCTTCCATTTGATCTTCTCTAAAGTTGTAGTTTGAAGGTAAATAATCTAAATCAAAAACATTTAAATTTTTGAATAAAGTCTCACCAGCAAATAATATATTTTCAATTTCCATACTATCATTTTTTATCTAAACTCATATTAATAATTTATAAATAATAAAAAATCAAAGATTTTATAAATAATAAAAAATCAGAGATTTTTAAACTTATAAAATCAAAGATTTTATAAATAATAAAAAATCAGGGCGGTGACCCTTTTAACTACTGATGTTTTTGTGTATATTGGAATGTTAATAGTTCTTTTAAAGACCACACATGATCAGTTTTTCTTACAGGACATCATTAGTGTCCATTTTATCATATTTTCTCCAGACTTTACCTTTTACGATTAAAATTAAGTTTTTTAAGAAGGATGTGGTCTAACGAGATTATATGTCACTATTTTGGAAGTTAGATGATATTATAACCATTCGTCTTCTTTTAGAGAAAGATATTGTTTTCTTGTCTTAAATTTAAATTTTCTCGCTCGTTATGATGGAGATTTGAGAACTGTCAATGTCATCTGGATTTCCATATACTATCTTTTAAAGTATTGGCTAATTTTCGACCTACTCTTTCTTTTATTACTTTCACATATTTTAATTCTTTCATTGGTAGTTGAGATGTGTTTTAGGTCTTCTTATTTCACCTGTTTTAAAACTCAACAGTATAAATTGTATCTAATCAAATAAATGACTTTTTGTAAATACATTTTAAATCGTTAGCAAATAAAGGCAGGTTTTTATCTGGGTTCTGTCGTATGTTTGTTTTACAAGTTTCAGATTTCTGACTCATATCTGATGGATTAGATATAAATTAATGCTGTGGTGAAACTTAAACCAATACTTAGCTTTCATTTTCTTAATTGGCAATCCATACTTGGATATGCTTTTTTTTAACATAAAATCCCATTAGTTCATACAAGTTCAACCTTATCAAGATCTATTCTCTTTCATTTAAAAATTTGTTAACTTCTTTGCAAGGCTCTGCTGAAATTTGTAGCCATCTACATACAGTATCAACTTTAACTTCTAAAATATTTCTGCTAATGATCTAAGATTCATGCCTTTTAAAAGCATTTTTAAGAAGAAAAACAATTTTTCCATCAACACTTTTGGTTTTTAAGTTATGTAGTATTGTGTTTGCATTTGAAGACTTTTGGAGCATTTTTGTAAACATATTTAAAGAGTATCATTTTTGTTTTTATAAGTACCATTACCTACCACATTACCTTTTTCAATTACCATAATCTTTGTAATCCTTATATTGGACAAGCAACATCCACAAAACTTGATTTAGGACCACATTTACCCATAAATAAACACCTCAATTATTTATGTATATATTTATGGGCATAACTACTACATAAAATTTAAGTAATATAAAAGTACACTACCAAATCTTTTAACTTATTTAATAATAATTTTTTATAAAGTATTACATTTTTTAATCTATCTTTTTATTTCTTTATTCATTATTTAACAATTTAAAATTGTTTAAATCTATATTATAATCTGTTTATTTGTTTGAATAAGCTTTAAGTATTTTAATATCTTTTATTAATTTATTAATAAGAAAAACAAACATTATTAATTTTTAATAAAGTATTAAATTTTTAAAAATAAGCAATTTTAACAGATATTTTCATTTTTTAAATAATTTTTAACTTTATTTAACATGATCAGACTATATTTATTCCTATTTTTTAGTTCTAAGAAACTTTTTCATTGTAAAAATTTAGAAGCATTTATATGATTATTACTATTTAATAAACAAATATCATTATAATGAGTTGGTGGAAATTATTCTAATGTAACTATTCTAATAACCTTTTTTACCAAAATAATTGATATCTAAACTTCGCTCAAAAACAGATTCAATTTGAATGAAATCATCCCAGTTATTTTTGAAACAAAATCTTCCACACAACTTATTATCAATGATTAACCATAATTTGATGATTATATTCCTATCAATAATACTTCATTTATAAATTTTTAATAGTTTTGCCCAGTTTTTTTTTATGGAATTGTAGAATCAATGACTCATGCCATATCAGAGGTTAAGAAATTAGTCCAATGATCGTCAAATATTTTTTTTCCCAAGTTGAGAAAAAATATCATTACCCTTTTTTAAGTCTTCAATATTCATGAGAATTACTAAAAATAGATCGATTTACTTCACTTAAAAGCTTAATAAAGAAGTCTCCAAAGAGTGTCCAATGTTGTTTTATTTCCAAATGATCTTTTTACATTTGAAATTCCCATATACAAGTTTTTTCTATGAAATAAGTTGTAAGGTCTTTTTATTATACAACTTTGAGCCAAGTAAAAAAAGCTATTGAATATTTTGGTTTGCAATACCTTTCTTACAGAAGTCAAAATCAAGTATGTTTATTAAAACATGAGCACTCAAGTCTTCTATTTTGCCTTTTTTAGCTGAATTTAAGTACTCTGTCAAACTTTTAGAAAAAGTCTGATCAAAATGTTTGTAGTTAAAATTTGAATCAAAACTTAACTTGCTTAATTGAGCGAATTTTTAATTCGCTGCCAAGAAAAATTTAGGAAAATCTTCGATTTTCTGAATTACAGAAATCTTCGATTTTTGGTAATCTTCGATTTTTCATGGTTAGAAAATCTTTGATTTTATTAAACTTTTTTAAAGTTTTGTATGAAATGTCTGCCATCAAAAGCAACTAAACTTAAATCCAAGACACAATTCTTCTTTCCACTAATTTCACCTGCAATTAATTTATTTGCAATTATATATCTAATATAGGGTGTTAGATTTTTAACAAAAATCAAACCATGAACAAACCCTCATCGTTCATATTTAAATTAAAATACTTAATATCAAGTTCTAATATAATTAATAAGTAAGTATTTAAGCTTTGTTTAATATGCAAAAAATAGCTTATAGTAAAAATACTTTAAAACAAAATTCAAATGTTTAATGAATATTTTTAACATTTTTAAAGAATTTTTTATTTTTTAAAGTTAGAAACGGAAAATCAAAGATTTCCCTAAATTCACTTTGCGAATAAACAAAAAGTCTTTGATTTTTCTAAATTCACTTTGTGAATAAATCTATGATTTTCTTTATTGAACTTGTTCAATTAGAAAGTCTATGACTTTCTTTACTTAAAACTTGTTTTAAGTTAGAAA